>DOTC01000117.1 GCA_003513855.1 Deltaproteobacteria bacterium
ATGCCGGTGGTGGCCGTCATGATGGCGTCCAGCTCCGGCGCGCACCTGACCAAATATTCCAATATCACCGATCCCGTCATGGGGCAGAAGAAACTCATCGTGGACGATGCCATCGTCCCGCCCCGCGCGGTCTTCGATTACGATGTCACCACCACCCAGCCCATGAGTTTGACCCTGGATGGAGGGCTCGACGGCATCGCCCACTGTCTGGAGGTCTACTTCGGGGCTCCATCGGCATCCCGGGAAAAGGCACAACGGGTTGCCGAGCTCGGCATCGAGCTCGTCATCAAGGGCCTGATCGAAGTGAAGAAAAACGCGAAAAGCAGGGAGGCCAGAACCCTGCTGGGGCTGGGCACCGATCTCGGCGGCTATGCCATCATGATCGGCGGCACATCGGGAGCCCATCTGTCCAGTTTTTCCCTGGTGGACGTCTTGAGCCACGGTCGGGCCTGCGCCCTGATGAACCCGTATTACACCGTGTTCTTCGCGCCGGCCGTTCCGGAGCAACTTCGGGTGGTCGGCCGCATCTACAGGAAGTACGGCTATACGAAGGAGGATGTGGACTCGTTGTCCGGAAGGGAACTGGGGCTGGCGGTGGCCAAGGCGATGGTCAATTTCAGCAGGTTCCTGGATTTCCCCACCCGCCTGAGCGACGTGAAAGGAGTCTCCAAGGACCATATCGACCGTTGTATCACCGCCGCCAAGAATCCACAGCTGGACATGAAGCTCCGGAACATGCCGGTTCCGCTCAACGCGGATCTGGTGGAAGAGTACATGAGGCCCATCCTGGAGGCCGCCTGGACCGGCGAATTCGGTACAATCAAGAACATGTAGTCGGTTTGGGAACCTTCCGTAGCAGCGCCACGTCCCCCGGGCGTGGCCAAAGAGCGTTGCCTCATGGGCAGGAGGGGTTTCTCATGGAATCCAGATTGTTCCGCAGCAAGGAGATGACGTTTCCTCCGCATCCCAAGTTAGCCAATGTGCGGATGGCCACTTGCATCACGGGAAAGGACACGGAAACCGTCAGTGTTTGCATGATCGATATCGCCCCGAACGAAGGCGCCCCCATCCATCGCCACGATCTGCACGTGGACTCCATTCTCGTGATCTCGGGGAAGGGGGAAGCCTATGTGAACGGAAGATGGGAGCCCGTCGAGGCCGGCGATTATCTTTTCGTGCCGAAGGGGGAGGAACATGGAATCCGGAATACCGGCGACGGATCCTTGAGAATCTTCGTGCACCACAGCCCTCCCATGTTGTAGAGAAGCGTTGTTCCGGTATGGGGAGGGAGTAGACGAACCGATCGACGATGGTCGACCACGGGAGGAAGAGATGAAAATCGTTTCCATGCACGAAGTATCCAGGGAGCCTTTTCCCAATCCGATCTTCACGGGACCGGATGTGACGAGACAGCTCCTGGTGCCCGACAGCAAAGAGTTCAGCGTGAACATGATAAACTTCGGGAAGGGCGTGCGGAACAAGTTTCATGCCCACGACAGCGAACAGATCCTGATCGTCACCGCCGGAGAGGGAATCGTGGCCACAGAGAAGGAGGAGAAGGTGGTAACCAAAGGGGATATCATCCTCATTCCTCCGGGAGAGAAGCATTGGCACGGCGCGACCCCGGACTCGGAGTTCTCCCACATCTACGTCTCCCGGTTGGGAAGCGTACTGACCCGGTTGGAGGATTAGCATCCGGAGGGAAATGGGGACTCTAGGAACATGAGCGTCGACCTCCTGTACGGACGGAACAGCATCCCCCTGCGCCTGCCGGAGGATATCCGGGTCACGGTGGTTCGAAAACACCCGATGATCACCATCCGGAACCCGGCCCAGGCGGTGAACCATGCTCTGGAAAAGCCGGTGGGGTCTCCTTCCCTCGCGGAAATGGCTCGAGGCAGGAAAACCGCCTGCATCCTGATCTGCGATATCACGCGGCCCGTGCCCAACGGCACGCTGCTCCCCCCCCTCATCGAGACGATCACGGCCGCGGGCATTCCCAGAGAGAACATCCTGATCCTGGTCGCCACAGGGTTGCATCGCCCCAACGAAGGGGAGGAACTGCGCGAGATCGTCGGCTCCGACGAACTGTTCCGCACCATCCGCGCCGAGAACCACTTCGCCCGGGACAGGGAAGCCCATGTCGATCTCGGGAAAACCTCCCGGGGCATTCCGATCCTGATCGACCGGCGGTTTGTGGAGGCGGACCTGAAGATCGTCACCGGCCTGGTGGAACCCCACTTCATGGCCGGCTATTCCGGAGGGCGCAAGCTGGTCGCTCCGGGTGTGGCCTACCAGGACACGATCCTGCAATTCCACACCGCGCATATCCTGGAGCATCCCAAATCCGCCAATTGCATCATCGAGGGCAATCCCCTTCACAAAGAGCAGATCGAAATCGTGAGGAAGATCGGCGGAATCGTCGCCTTGAACGTGGTCATCGACGAGAAACGGCATATCGGATTCGTCAATTTCGGCGAAGTCGAGGCCAGCCACCAGGAAGCGGTGGCATTCATGAGAAGGCATGCGGAAGTGACTCTTCCCCGCCGGTTCCAGACGATCGTCACCACGAGCGCAGGATATCCCCTGGACCGGACGTACTATCAGACCGTCAAGGGCATGGTGGGGGTTGTGGACATCCTCGAACCGGGAGGAACCATCATCATCGCCAGCGAATGTTCGGAAGGGATGGGCAGCCGGGAATTCGTCGCCGCCCAGCGACTGCTGTGCGAGGTAGGGCCGGACCGGTTCATGTCCACCCTGTCAGGCCGCGACAAGGCGCACGTCGACGAATGGCAGACCGAGATGCTGGTCAAGGCCTTGCGGGTCGGGACCATCCGGCTTCATACCACGGGACTTGGCAAAGAAGAACTGAAGGACGTGTTCGTGGACCCTGTCTCTTCGATCGAGGAAGCGGTCATGGAAAGCGTCAAGGCCCACGGGGACCCGGACATTGCCGTGGTGCCCGAAGGACCCTACGTCATCCCTCGTTGTCACTGAGTCCGGGGGACCGAACCCGGCTTACCGTTTGACGGATCGACCTCCCGAAGATCCTCCAAACTGCTCTTCTTCCGTAGAACCCTTGAGCGCGATGGTGGACGCCCGGCCCCCGGTGATCGTCATTTGGAGAGCGTCGAAATACCCCGCGCCGACAAAACTCTGATGCTTGATCGCCGCATACCCGTGTTCTTTCTCGAGCGCGAACTCGCGTTCCTGGAGCCGGCAATAGGCGGACATCCCCTCTTCCTTGTAGCCTCTCGCGAGCTCGAACATGCCCGCGTTCAGCGAGTGGAAACCCGCCAGGGTCACGAACTGGAATTTGTACCCCATCTCGCCCAGCTTGCTCTGGAACTCGGCGATCGTGGCGTCGTCGAGATTCCGCTTCCAGTTGAACGACGGCGAGCAATTGTAGGCGAGCATTTTCCCCGGATGCTTCTCCCGAATCGCCTGGGCAAATTCCCTGGCTTCTCCCAGGTCCGGCGTGGAGGTCTCGCACCAGACAATGTCCGCGTACGGGGCATACTTCAATGCCCGGGCAATGGCGAACTCGAGCCCTCCCTGCACCCGGAAATACCCTTCGACGGTCCTCTCGCCCGTTAGATACGGCTTGTCGATATCTTCGTAGTCGCTGCGGATCAACTGGGCATCCTTGGCGTCGGTCCGCGCGATGATCACCGTCGGCACATCGAGCACGTCGGCGGCAAGCCTCGCCGATACGAGTTTCTCGATGAAGACGCCATAGGGAACGAGGACCTTGCCGCCCATGTGCCCGCATTTCTTCAACGAAGAGAGCTGGTCCTCGAGATGGACAGCGGCGGCCCCGGCTTCGATCATGGCCTTGATGAGCTCGTACGTGTTCAACGGACCGCCGAAGCCTGCTTCCGCATCGGCGACGATCGGCGCAAACCAGTAGGTTTCGTCGCCGCCGTTCATGTGCTGGATCTGATCCGCGCGGGCCAGGGCATTGTTGATGCGGGCGATCACTTTGGGGACGCTGTCCACGGGATAGAGACTCTGATCCGGGTACATGTGGCCCGCGGAGTTGGCGTCGCCCGCCACCTGCCAACCGCTCAAGTAGATCGCCTTGAGGCCGGCGTGCACCTGCTGGACCGCCTGGTTGCCCGTCAGGGCGCCGAGAGCGTGAACGTAAGGTTCCGTATGGAGGAGATCCCATAAGCGGCGGGCACCCGTTTCGGCAATCGTGTGGTGGATCCGGAGGGAGCCGCGGAGCCGGACGACTTCTTCGGCAAGGTAGGGTCGCTTGACGTTCTTCCACCGTGGATCTTCCTTCCACGAGGCTAGCAGGGATGAGATTTGCTCCTGTCTTCGCTTTTCGAATTCCCTCATGGCTTCCTCCGTAAGAACCGGGTCCGGATTCCCTAGGACAAGGATTTCCATTCGGCCTGATCCGTATGGACCGGAAACCCGTGACTATTTGATGCCGGCCAGGGGAAATTCGGTTCGGCGAACCACCACGGACGGAAGGGTTTCCGGGAGATCCCGGCCATCTGCGGAAAACAGGAACATCCGATCGGAATGGCACTATACTATCCAAAAAAAGGAGTTGCCTCGTGAACGACATGGGAAAGGTAGCCATTGTCACCGGCGCAGGATCGGGAATCGGGAGGCAGACTGCGCTTGCCCTCTTGCGCGTGGGCTATGCCGTTGTCCTGGCCGGGCGGCGGGAGGAGCAATTGCAGGCGACGATCGACCGGGCAGGACCAGCCGGCGCGCGCACGTTGGCCGTGCCCACCGATGTGGCCGATCCCTCCTCCGTTCGGGCCCTGTTCGCCAAAACCGTCGAGACATTCGGGCGGCTCGACCTGCTGTTCAACAATGCGGGGACGGGCTCGCCGCCGATCCTCCTGGAGGATCTGTCGGTCGACCAGTGGAAAGCCGTGGTGGATGTCAATCTCACCGGCGCGTTTTTGTGCACGCAGGAAGCGTTCAGGGTCATGAAGAGCCAGAAGCCCGGGGGCGGCCGGATCATCAACAACGGGTCCATCTCGGCCCACGCTCCCCGGCCGAACTCCGCCCCCTATACGGCAACCAAGCATGCCATAACCGGCCTCACGAAATCCACCTCTCTCGATGGCCGCAAGTACGATATCGCCTGTGGCCAGATCGACATCGGCAACGCGGAGACCGACCTGACGAAACGAATGAAAAAAGGCGTACCGCAAGCCGACGGGACGATCTCCGCGGAGCCGACCATGAAGGTCGAGCACGTGGCGGAAGCGGTGGTGTACATGGCCAGCCTTCCCCTGGATACGAACGTGCAATTCCTGACCGTCATGGCCACCAAGATGCCCTTTGTCGGGCGGGGGTGATCAACTCCGAGGAAATTCCTCTTCGGATCCCGGATTTCCCATGTATCATTTCTTAAGATACGATTCGCGTGTGGTTCTCGATTCCGGCAAGACAACGAGGAGGTGGGGATGGGGCGGAAACGGAAGAAGATCACTCTCGATCTGGAAGAAACCCAGCTTGCCGACGATCTGCAACGGTATCAGGACAAAGCCTTGGAACTGGGGGCAACCCGGGCCAAAATCGTTCGAACCGACGAAATCCCCGTGGACGATCGGGTCACGATGAAGTGCCAGATCCCGATCTGTTTCGGGTACGGAGTCGGCGCAAACTGCCCACCCCATACGGTAAAACCCGCGGAACTGAGAGCCCTGCTCGAGAAGTACCNNATCGAATCGGCAGCCTTCTATGACGGGCACTATCTGGCGTTCGGATTCGGCGCAGGCTCCTGCCGGCACACCTTCTGCGGTCTGCAGGAAGATTGCGCGGTCCTGAAGGGGACGAAGTGCCGGTTTTCCCTCCGCTCCCGGCCATCGATGGAAGCCGTCGGGATCGACGTCTACCGGATGGTCGCCTCGGCCGGGTGGACCATCTATCCCATCGGCAGCGATGCCAAACCCGATGACGTACCGTGCGGGGTTCTCGCGGGAATCGTCATCGTTCGATAAGAAACCCGGCGCAACAGCTGACGAAGTCTGCTCCCACGCCGGGCTCCCCGTTCGTCCCCACCGCTCCCCGCTCCCTATCCAAGGGACCTGCCGGGGATTAAGGGATCTACCGGAGATCCACTCCCGCCACCCGGGTAAGCCGCTTGCCGGTCGTGATATACGTGTCGAAGTACGCCTTGAGGGCGGCGGTAATCACCTCCGGACTTTCTTCATCCAGCACGACGTTCAGCGGATCGGAGATCCAGGGGATCTGCTTCTTGGCGGTAGTCGTCCACCGCAGGATCTCCCTGGCCGTGCCGACCGACTTGCCCTTGAGCTTTCCCGCTTCCTCGTCCAGCAGGCGCAGGAACACCTCCTCGGTGAGCTTCTTTCCTGCCAACGGCCCCTCACCCTGGAGAACGGCTCCGGCTTGCAGACGCTTCCACAGGGCGGCCCGGCGGATCTCCGCCGTGGCCAGATCCTCCATCAGCTGCAGCCTGAGTTGCGGACTCGTCACAGCCGCCGCGGCGCTTCCCTGGAGGTAGGAGGCCATGTACTGGAGCGTGATGGTGATGTCCTCCCGCATGCCCCCCTCGGTCACCTCCCCCTTCGGGAACGCGCGGAGTCCGGAGGCAAGCTCCTCGCTGTACCAGTCGGTCCGTTCCGAAGGCTTGTCCAGCGCGGCCAGGAGGCCTTCCTTTGCGGCCTTCTCGAAGACCGGCTGGATGACGGCGACCATGTCCGGCGTCGCCACCCAGGCGCCATAGTAGCAACGGCGCCCGCCGTCTTTCGCCAGCCGCAATCCCGATTCCCGGATCTTGTCGTCGGTCGCCTTCTCGTGGGCGACCTTGTTGTTGTAGGCCCGAGCGACGAAGGCCTCCAGGATCCTGATGATCTGCTCTCGTTGCGGCTCGTAGGGTGCCGGCAGGCCGGACAGGGTGTTCGTCCCCGGCGTAAACTTCTCGGTGACGTTCCCCTTGGGATCCAGATACCCTGCGGCCTGAAGGGCACTGAGCAGGGCCGGCGCACCCTCCTTGCCCGCGATCTTTACGAAGTCCCCCGGGCGTGCGGTGGCCCGGAGCAATATGTTGGCCGACATCCCGCCCCAGGGGACGGCGCCCCGCCTGCGCGCCATGTCCGAGACGTACTGTTCGTAGACCGCGAGGAACCTGGCCCCGTCCATCGTCACGACGTTCGTGTCGGGCGGAATGCCGGAAAGGTCGGCACGGCTGGTTCTGTACATGCTGGCCGTGTAATCCCACCGGCCGACGTTCGGCCCGACAAAGCGGGAGGCGGGAACCTCCTTCTTGGTCCGGCCGTCCCGGATCGGCCGGGTGAAGGCGTACATCATCTCCTCGAGCTGGAACGTGGCGTTGATGATCTCCACAAGCATGTAGATCTTGACCGTTCCGGGCGCAAGATCGAGCGCCTTCTCCGTTTCGTAGAGGAAGGTGTGCCAGAGGTCGGCCTCCTGCACGCACTCCAGCTTGGGGAGATAAAAAGCGACCGGCAGACCGCGATCGAGGATCGCCTTCGCGTTATGCCGGAGGAACAGCCATGCGTCCGCGAATCCGCCGGAAACGGCCTGTCCGTCCACCAGGAGGTGTCGGT
This sequence comes from Deltaproteobacteria bacterium, assembly GCA_003513855.1. Classification (GTDB taxonomy): domain Bacteria; phylum Desulfobacterota; class Deferrimicrobia; order Deferrimicrobiales; family Deferrimicrobiaceae; genus CSP1-8. Next base: position 7,566 of record DOTC01000117.1, read on the forward strand.
CGTCCAGCTGCAAGCCCCGGGGGCGGTAGATCATGATCGCCACCTCGTTTGCGGGCCTCAGGTGTTTGCCGCCCACTCCGTCGATGGCGCGCTTGCCCTCGGGCGTCCAGGTGCAGAGAAGCTTCAGCGAGCGCTGTGTCCGAAGCGGGCTGTCGGTGGTCTGCGCGGCGGCGTCCTCGCTGTCCGCCATCCACTGCTGCCCGGTGTTCATGGCGCCGATCGCCATGCTGGGATCCGAGCACGGGCCGGTGAGCTGGACGTGGCGCCCGTCGAACTGCGATGGCTGACCGTCAACCTTCCAATCGGCCTCGCGGATCTGCTTGACCGTCATCGTGGTCCCGTCGAGGAAGGTGATCACCTCGTTCTCCGGAAGGAAGTCGATCGGTTCGCCGGCATCCAGCCGGTCCTGCCTCGCCGGCCGGGCCTCCACGAGATCCCTGCGGACCTCTTCCAGGGTCCGGCCGTCTGCAACCTTCGTTCGGATGATTTCGGCAAATCCGGTCAAGGTGTCGGATGTAAGGATGTCTTTCGTGAATTCCTGGGCCAGGCTTGGGCGGATGAATGTCACTTCCTTCATGAATACCTCCTCGGCCGGGGCCTCCGGAAAACGGCTCCCGCCATGGCAAAATTTTTCCCGAATTGCGTGTTCCGTATGCAGGATAGTGTACCACTAATCGGCGGGGACAATCCCCGGGGCGGAAAAAATTGTCGCCATCATGTCCCAAGGGTCTCTTCCGCTTGCAGGAGAAAGCTCGGGACTGTCTGCGCCATCAGGCATCGGAACAAGGCTCGCTTCAGAATACGATAATGTCCAGTTTCTCCGGGCCGTGGACCCCGATCGCAAGCGTAAGCTCGATGTCTGCCGTCCGGCTGGGGCCGGTTACCAGGGTAATGTTCGTCGGCAGTCCTTCCGCGAAGGAGGCGAAGCAGTCGTCCAGCGTGGCGAAAATCCTTTCGCGGGAAACGATCGCCACGTGGTGGGCGGGAAGCAGTCCCGCCTGGACCGCCCTCCCCCCGGAGCTTGTGCAGACCAGGCTTCCCGTCTCGGCGATGCCCCCGTACACCTCTTCCACGGTCGTCGTGGCCCCTGCATAATCCGCCGCGCGACATGGCAGGGACGGCGCCGCCGCCTTTTCCTTATCCGTCAACGCCGGACAGAATACCGGATCGGTACCGGGCACGATCTCGGACAGGACGCGGCGCAAGCCCGTGGCGTCGGAAACGGCATGCGTTCCCGCGGCGGCATTTCCTGCGTTCGTAAGGAACCGGCGGACAAGGTCGGGCGAGGTCATGGCACCCTCCGGTGGAACGGAACGTTCGCGGGGCGGGGAAGGCGTCCCGCGACGTCCTTGCCGCCGAATGCACGGACCAGCGGCCAGAAGGTGCGTGACAGGAACTGCCCTGCCGAGAACAGC
>DOTC01000079.1 GCA_003513855.1 Deltaproteobacteria bacterium
CTGTACCGGTATGACGGGCTGTCGAAAAAGGAGGTCCGGGAGGCCTCCGCCGGGGATATCGTCGCGCTGGCCGGCGCGGAGCGCGCCACGATCGGCGACACGGTCTCCGACGCGGAAAGCCCCCTCGCCCTTCCCCGGATCGCGGTCGACGAGCCCACGGTCTCCATGGTCTTCTCGATCAACACGTCCCCCTTCGCGGGGCAGGAGGGGAGTCTCGTCACGTCACGCAAGATCCGCGAGCGTCTCGAGAGGGAGCTCCTGGCCAACGTCGCGCTCCGGATCGATCTTTCCGGGACCGATTCGTTCCCCGTGATGGGACGGGGGGAGCTGCAGCTGGCGATCCTCGTCGAGATGATGCGACGCGAGGGGTTCGAGCTCTCCGTCTCCCGCCCGGAGGTCATCACGAGGGTGGAGAACGGCGTNNCCTCGCGGGGGCTCATCGGCTTCCGGTCGGAGTTCCTGACGGAAACGCGCGGCACCGGCCTGCTCAACCACCTGTTCGACGGGTACGAGCCCTGGCAGGGCGCCATCCGGGACCGGGTCGCGGGAGCGCTGGTGGCCGACCGGGAGGGGCGCACGACCGCATACGCCCTCTACCATCTCCAGCCGCGGGGAACCCTCTTCCTCGGGGAGGGGGAGCGGGTGTACGGGGGGATGATCATCGGGGAGAACTCCCGCCCGGTCGACATGGACGTCAACGTGACCAAGGAGAAGAAACTCACGAACATCCGCGCGGCGGGGGCCGACGAGGCGCTTCGGCTTATCCCGCCGAGGATCCTGTCGCTGGAGAAGGCGATCGAGTTCATCAACGGGGACGAGCTGGTCGAGGTGACGCCGGTGGCGGTCCGTCTCCGCAAGAAGGTGCTGGCGGCGGGGCAGCGTCCGAGGAAAAGGGAGCAGCAGGCCGGGGCGCGGGAGTGAGCCCCGCCCGGGAGGGGGGCGAAAAGCGCTGGAATCCCGCAGGTCGGGAATGCATAATAGTACGCTAAACCAGTTTCCATGACGAGGGGAGGGCATATGCGGAAACCCGGTCTGGCAGGGGGAAAGAAGAGCCCCGCGAGCGCCCTGGAGAGGGCGTTGCGGTTCGAGAGGGAAGGGATGCGCTTTTTCACCGCGGCTGCCGCCAAAAGCATGGATCCCTTCGCCAGGCAGGTCTTTTCCCTGCTGGCGAAGATGGAGACGAAACATATGGAGGATATCAAGGCGATCGCCCGAAAGCTCGAGGAGGAGGGGAAATTTCCCAAGGTGGCGAGCGCGCCGCACGACGCGAGGATGCGCCTGTTCCGGCGTGAGCACACCCGGATCCGGAAGGAGAAGGTCATCTCCGGGGAGGCGGCGGACGGGATGCGCAAGGCCCTCGCCTTCGAGGCGATGGGGCGGGAGATGTACGCCCGGATGTCGAAGAATGCGACCAATCCCCAGGAAAAGAGGTTCTTCAAGCTCCTCGCGGGAGAGGAGGATACCCACTTCGGCATCATCTACGAATATCTCGATTTTCTGGAGAGCCAGGGGCTCCGGATGCAGGACGGGTAAGGGGGACGGCCGGCATCGAAGGGATCCCGCGGATCCCCCGGGCGTGAAAGGCCGGAGGCCGGGGAAGGGGAAAAATGATGGAGGTGGGCGCAACCCCGGTGTATATTAGGAACGGTTTGCGTTTCCTGCCGGCCATATTCCCTCCAGGCGAGTGAGGCGTAAAATGAAAAACCGTACGATGTATATCCTTGTTGCGTTTGCCATGGCGACAGTCACGATCTTTGTCGCGGTTGCGGGACACGCCGGCCGCAGGGAGTTCTGGCTGACGCCGCCGAAATCGGAGACCGAGGACTACATGGTTCCGCCTCCTCCGTTCACGGAGGGGATCTTTCCCTGTTCCGAATGCCACTCCGAATTGACTCCGAACCCGAAACGCCGGGTCCTCGAGGATGAGCACACGGACATTGAACTGAAGAACCACGCAGAAAACGAGCGATGGTGCCTGGACTGTCATGATCTGAAGAACCGCGACAAACTGAGGCTGGTGTCCGGGGAGCAGATCGACTTCAACCACAGCTACCGGTTGTGCGGCCAGTGCCACGGGGACAAATACCGGGACTGGAAGATGGGCATCCACGGGAAGCGCACGGGATTGTGGAACGGGAGGAAGGAATATCTGCTGTGCGCTCATTGCCATAATCCGCACAACCCCCGGTTCAAACCGATCCAGCCGAAGCCGCCTCCCGAGCGGCCCGAAAACATTCAGTAAGGTCTTGTTTTCGCATCGATCCTACGAGGAGAGAGTGCCATGTCGGAGAAGGAAACGCGTAAGAGTCGCATCTTCCGTCTCTCGCGTCGGAAAACATTGAAGGGACTGGCAGCGGGGCTGGGCGCGATCGCTCTTCCGAAGAAGAATGCCTCCGCTGCGGTTTGGGAATCGTTTTTTCAAAAGAACTTCCGGGAATTGAGCAGGTCCGAGATGATGGACGTCGTCTCGCGGCTCGAGAAGGAATACAGCACCCGCTACGGCAAGTCGGTGAAGGTCAAGACGACCCCCTCCCTGGAGGGTGTGCTGTACGGGTACGGCCTCGACCTGTCCCGTTGCATCGGATGCCGCAGGTGCGTGTACGGGTGCGTGTCCGAAAACAACCAGTCCCGCGACCCCCAGATCCATTGGATCCGGGTTCTCCGGCTGTCCAAGGAAAGGGGTGTCGACCTGGAGCATGCCGAACAGTACTACAACCCGGCGAACGTCCCCGAGGAAGGGCATTTCTACATGCCCGTCCAGTGCCAGCAGTGTGAAAATGCGCCGTGCACCAAGGTGTGTCCGGTCCAGGCGACCTGGAAGGAGAACGACGGCATCGTGGTGGTGGATTACAACTGGTGCATCGGTTGCCGGTACTGCATGGCGGCATGTCCTTACGGGGCGAGGCATTTCAACTGGAAGAAACCCGGCTTGCAGGCCGCGGATGTGAACCCCGACACGCATTACCTGGGGAACCGGCCGAGGCCCGTCGGGGTGGTCGAGAAGTGCATCTTCTGCATGCAGCGCACCCGGGAAGTGGAGGGCAAGTATCCGGCGTGCGTCGAGGTCTGCCCCGTCGGGGCCCGCAAGTTCGGGAACCTGCTTGACCCGGAAAGCGAGATCCGCTTCGTGATCGAGAACAAGCGGGTGTTCATCCTCAAGGAGGAGTTAAATACCCAGCCGAAGTTCTACTACTTCTACTCCGTGTGAAACGCGGGGGAGGCAACCGATGAAGAAAGTCTGGGCATTCATCAAGGGGTGTTTCGTCCTCCTGAGGCAGGGGAGCAAGCTCTACTACTCCTGGCTCTCTTTTCTCCTGGCCCTGATCGTGATCGGGGTTCTCGCGTACTCCAACCAGATGTACAAAGGGCTGATCACCACCGCCATGCGGGACCAGGTGTCCTGGGGGTTCTACATCTCCAATTTCACGTTCATGGTCGGGGTGGCGGCGGCGGCCGTTCTGCTCGTCATTCCGGCGTACGTCTACCAGTGGAAGCCGATCAAGGAGATTGCGATCCTCGGCGAGCTCGTCGCCGTCTCAGCGATGGTGATGTGCCTGCTGTTCGTCACGGTCGATCTCGGCCGGCCGGACCGGTTCTGGCACCTGATCCCGAAGATCGGGATCCTGAACTTCCCCCAGTCCCTTCTGGCATGGGACGTTGTCGTCCTGAACTTGTATCTTGTCCTGAACTTTTCCATCGCGGGGTACATGCTGTACAGCTATTACTACAAGCGCCAGCCGAACATGAAGTACGTCACGCCCCTTCTGCTCTTCTCCATTCCGGCGGCGATCTCGATCCACACGGTGACCGCCTTCCTTTACAACGGCCTGGCGGCTCGCCCCTTCTGGAACGCGTCGATCCTCGCTCCGCGGTTTCTCGCCTCGGCGTTCTGCTCCGGGCCGGCCGGCATGATCCTCATGTTCCAGGTCATCCGGAAGTGGACGAAGTTCAAGATCACGGACCAGGCGATCTTCAAGATCGCGGAGCTCATCGCCTACGCGATGTTCCTCAACCTGTTCCTGCTCGGCGCCGAGGTGTTCAAGGAGTACTACTCCGATACCGCCCACCTGGCGCCGATGAAGTACCTCTACCAGGGTCTCGAAGGGCACTCGGACCTCGTTTCCTACATCTGGACCGCGACCCTGTTCAACATCACGGCCTTCCTCCTCTTTCTGATCCCGCAGACGCGGGAGAACCAGGTCACTCTCAACATCGGCTGCATCCTCATCTTCGTCGGCGTGTACATCGAAAAGGGGATGGGACTCGTGATCCCGGGATTCGTCCCGGACGTCCTCGGGGATTTTTACGAATATTCCCCGACCGGGGTCGAGATCCTGGTCACCCTGGGGATCTGGGCGACCGGGCTATTGATCTTCACGATGCTCCTCCGGATTGCGGTCCCGATCATGAACGGCGATTTCCACGTGAGCGAAGACGGGATCCACCCGCACATCGGCGACGATCTGTTCCTCGTCCGCCGGGTGGAAGATGTCGAGGAGGAGGGGGACCTGCTTACGCAATGAGGAAACCGGTCGGGGGTGCCGACCGGCCCGCGTTGCGCCCGGTTATTGACCCTTGAGGAACGCGAGGACGTCCCGTAAATCCTGGCCGCTCATCTCGGGCCACGGCACCGCCTGGGTCACCATGGCAGCCTCCATGGCGGGAATGTGGTTCCACAGGTGGGTGGCGAACAATATGGCGTTGGCCGATTTGATGTCACCGACGATCTTCTGTTTGTCCGCGTCTGTCTTGAAATGGCAGTCGACGCATCGGTTGTCCCGGAAGATTCGTTCTCCCTTCGCGGCATCCCCCGGTTTGTCCTCGTAATTTAACGAGTAAAGGAACACGATCAGGTCGTTCATCTCCGTTTCGTGGAAGTACGGCCATGCCAGTTTCATCTTGGCAAACGTTTTCCGCATGGTACCCGCGTGGTTCCACATCTGGGTGATCAGCGAGGTAACGTTCGCCTGGGAAACGGCTTTCCCCAGATCCGGCGCTTCCTTCCCTCCTTTTCCGAAGATGGCGTGACATTTGGAGCATCCCTTGTCCGTGAAAATTTTCCGCCCGTTTTCCGTATTTCCGACTCCCAGGAATACTTTTCGGCTCTTCTCCGTCGCCGATTCCGTCAGGGCGGCGAAGATGTCCGTCATGTCGTTGCCGGAAAAGGTAGGGATGGCGGTGCCTTTCGACTCCATCTGTCCGATCATCTCCGGCCCATGGTTCCACATGCGCTGCAGCAGGACGACCTGGGACTGGTAGACGCCAAGAGCATCCAGCGGTACCCCGTCTTTTCTCCCTTTTCTGCCGAGGGAATGACATTGAAAGCAGGCTTTATCTCTCAGCAAAGCCTCGCCTTTCCGGGGATTCCCCGATTCGCCGAGATACGGAAGCATGTAGAGGAAGGAAACCAGTTGGTTCAGTTCGGAGGTGCTGAACTGGGGGCGGTCCAAAACCTCCTTTCTCATGTACACCGCCATGGCCGGGGCGTGGTTCCAAAGGGTGGAGAAGATATCCAGGAAACTTCCGTAAACCCTGTCGGATCCCAGCTTGGGCCCGATCTTGCGCTCCCGCTCGAAGATGGAGTGGCACTGGCTGCAATGCTTTTCCTCGAAGACTTTCCGGCCCTGTATGAGGTCGCTGTTCAGGTGGGGCTGGAAGGCCGCAGGCTCCGATTTCGCGATGGTCCGCTCGGTCGGGGGGCCGGGTTCCTGCTTGCTGCACCCGCCCCCGATCAGGAGGATTGCGGCGGCGAGAAGGAAAAGCACTCCGGATGTGCAGACGGCAGTCGCGCTTGATTTCCTCTGTCGCATGGATGTCATCTCCCTCGACGATCTCCCCGGTTCCCGGCGATCCGACCTCGGACGTTCCCTACGGTTCCGATTCCTCTTTCCGCCCTTTTCTCAAACCGATGAACACGTACGTCAGGATCGAAGCGAGGGTGAAAAAGACGGGAATCGCAACGATGCTGATCCCGACGGAGGCATCCGGTGCGTCGTGCAGCCTGAGGGATTCCTTCAACAGGCTGACAATCCAGACGGCGATCCCGGTGAACAACATCCAGATCAGGGAAATCGAGAGTATCTGAAGCGCTTCGATGGTTTTCTTATTCATGGGCGGATCTCCGTATCCCTTCCATTGAGTGTATAGAACCTCCCGTTCGCTGCGCGACACATTTTTTGTCGGATTCCTCCCTATTCCCCCGCCGTAGAGGGTTCCGGGTCCGGCATGTAGGAAGTGATCCGTTCGGTAACGATCTTGGCGCTCTCGTGGCGGCCCTCTTCGATCTCCCAGATCGAAATCACGGGGAAGAAGCGGGCGAAGATCATGTACCCCAGGATGAACACCGAGATCCCCCCGAGAAACAGCATCCATTCCGTGTGGCTGGGGATGTAGATCCCCGTGGGGTAGGGCAGGCGGGGATTGGCCAGGGACGGGACGACGATGATCAGACGTTCCATCCACATCCCGATGATCACGGAGATGGAGGCGATCAGAATTCCCGGGATCGTGCGGGTCTTGCTGTTGCAGAGGAGGGCGACCGGGAGGGCGAAGTTACAGACGATCATCGCCCAGAAGTACGGAGCGAAGTCCCCCGCGAATTTGTACCAGAACACACGCATCTCGTTGGGCTCATGGCCATAGAAGCCGGTCAGGTATTCCGAAAACGTGAAGTAGAACCAGATCAGCGACATGATCAGCAGCAGGATGCTCAGGTAGTTGAAGTGGATGTGCTTCAGGTACCCCTCCAGGTGGAAGACCTTGCGGAAGACGATCATCAGGACCAGGATGGCGGCGATGCCGGAAAAGATCGCCCCGACCACGAAGTAGGGGCCGAAAATGGTGCTGTGCCAGCCCGGCTGCACGGTCATGGCGAAGATGTAGGAGATGATCGTGTGAACCGAAACCGCGATGGGGATCACCATGACCATCAGGATGTTCATCGCCCGGTCCAGCACCTTGTGCTGCCGTTCGGTTCCCTGCCAGCCCCAGGCAAGAAATTCGTACAGCCATCGCGGTTTCACTCCGCGATCCCGAAGGATCGCGATGTCCGGGATCAGGGGGATGTACAGGTAGATCGTGCTGGCGGTGAAATACGCCGTGATGCTGGCGACGTCCCAGAGCAGGGGAGATTGGAGCCGGCCGTTGAAAAAGAGATGCGATATCCGGTCGGGGCGGCCCAGGTCGATGATCGGATGCAACCCCCCGATCGCGAGGACGATGGCGGTGATGACCTCCGCCATGCGGGTGATCGGGCGTCGCCACTCGGCCTTGGACAGACGGAGAATGGCGGAGATCAGCGTGCCGGCGTGGCTGATCCCGATGAAGAAGACGAAATTGATGATGTAGAACCCCCAGGTGACGGGCTGGGCCATCCCCGTGACGCCCAGTCCGTACCAGAGCTGCCGAACATACACGAATCCGGTGTAGAGAATGATGACCAGCAGCCCCACCACGATGTAGTAATACATTTTTCCGGGATTCTCGATGGGGTTGAGCAACGCAGCATCCGGATGAGGCCGAGCGGAGGCGTGTTCCATTTAATCCACCTCTTTAAGATAGATGACTTTCGGCTCAGTCCCCAGATCTTCCAGGAGTTTTTCCGCACGAGGACTGTGCGCGAGACGGTTCACCTGGTGATCCCTGTTCTCCAGGTCGCCGAAGACGATCGCCCCGGTGGGGCAACTGTCCGCACACGCCGGCTGGAAGTCTCCTTCCCGCAGATCCCGTGCTTCGAATTTCGCCTGCTCCTTGGCCACTTGGAGACGATGAATGCAGAAGGTGCACTTCTCCACCACGCCTACGGGGCGGACCGAAACATCCGGGTTGGTGGCCCGGGCCATTCCGGGCGGAAATTCCGGCTTGTACCAGTTGAAGGATTTCACCGTGTAGGGACAGGCTGCCATGCAGTAGCGGCACCCGATGCACTGGGGGTAGATCTGCGCCACGATCCCTTCGTCGTTGAGGTACGTGGCCCGCACCGGACAGACCTTCGTGCAGGGGGGGTGATCGCAATGCATGCAGGGCCGGGGGATCTGCCGCACCCGGAGCCGGGGATACTCCCCCTCGTAGATGGTGAGCATGTCCATCCAGAGCATCGTCCGGCCCATCTCCGATTCCCCGGAATCCACGATGGCCACGTTGTTCTCCAGCTTGCAGGCGGCCGCGCATTCCCCGCAGCCGGTGCATTTCTGCAGATCGATCACCATCCCCCACTTCATCGGCGAGACTCCTTATCGGTTGATCTTCTCCACGCGGACGAGAGTCGAGAGCCACGAGTTGCGCCCGCTCAGCGGGTCCGCACGGTGGTCGAGCATCACGATCGGGTTCGCCCCGATGGTTTTCGCATGCCTTCCCGATTCCGTGTGCCCCTGGCCGAACGGAACGGACAGAATTTCGGGGGAAACCGTGGGGACGACCCGCACGGGGAGCGTCATCACGCCTTTCCCGGAGATCACCCGGATAAGGTCTCCGTCCTTGAGCTGGAGGCGAGCGGCCCGTTGGGGGTTCACCTCCGCCCAGGTGTTCCAGTACAGGCGGGGATGCAGCCCGAACATCTCCTGCAGGAGGGGCAGGCTGGCCCCGTCACCGGTCATGTTCATGAGCGAGGGAAAGGGGACCAGGAGAAAGGAGTCGGGGCCATCGGGTCTCCGGATTCCGTCTTCGAGCCAAAGGTTGGGCGTCTTGGCGCGTTTTTCCCCTCCCTCCACCGATCGGGGGAACAGGGACTCCTTCAGCAGGGACGCCATGCGGGGATCGGTCGGAAAGAGGAACGTTCTCCGATTCCAGTCCACCGGCGGATGTTCCCCCGGGTCCCACCATCCCCCTTTTTCCTGGAGCAGACGCCAGAAGTCCTCGAAGGCCGGATAGCTGTATACCTGCCAGCCGCGTTTGCGCAGATCCTCCAGGAACTCCAGGGAAACCGCCTCGAAGAACGGCGTCCCCTTCCCCGAGGCGAAGATCTGCTTCATCCGCGCCTCTACGTACCCTCCATACGATGTTCCGTTGCTTCCCGGGTGCAGGTCGACGCCCGCCTCCCTTCCGAGGCGCAGGAGTATGTCCCCGAGGGGACGCGCGCCCGACATCGGGGGGACGACCGGCTGCTGCAGGCCCAGCTGGGAAAAGGGAAGATTCGGGGCCGGCAGCGTCAGGTCCGACTGCTCCAGATACGTGGTCATCGGAAGCACGATATCGGCAAAGGCAGAGGTGTCATCGATCATCGTGGCGCACTGGACCACGAGAGGAATTCGGGAAAGCCAATCCTTCCACGCCTTCCGGTTCGCCGCGAGGAACACCGGGTCGACCTGGGCGATCAGAAGCATTTCGAGGTCGGGGATTTTCCCGGCCGCTGCAAGATCCGGGAGTCTCTCCGCGACCCAGGCCGCGGGCAGGTCGGAACCGAGGGCGTTCTCCGGCTTGCGGGAAAAAGCGGCAGAACGGGGGCTGAAAGCGGAGACGGAGGACGTTCCCCAGGGGACCGGCGCCGGCTCGCGCCACAACCCTTTCGCGGAGAAACTGCCGGACAGGGCGTTTAGACTTGCCACCGCCCACTGCGTGAAAAGCTCCGTTTCGCTGGAGGCCATGGTCCCCCCGGCCAGAGCCAGAGGCGCCTTCGCGGAGCCGAATTCCCGGGCCAGCCGGAGGATGGTCTGCGCCGGGACCCCGGTGACCTCCGAAACCCGGTCGGGAGAGTAGTCCCGGGTGACCATGGTCCGGAAATCATCGCTTCCTTTTCGGAAATCCTGCGTGTGGCGGCGAATAAAGTCCTGGTCGTATATATTGTCCCTCAGGATCACGTACGCCATGCCCAGGGCGAGAACGCCCATGCTTCCCGGCCGGATCTGCACCCACTCTGTGGCGTTCCTGCCGGCCTGGGACATGCGCGCGTCCACATGCACCATCTTCAGGCCCGTGCGCGCCCGCTTCTCTTTCAATCCCCCGTAGATGCGGTTGAAGTATACGGGGGACAGGGGTTCCTCCAACAGGTTCGTGCCGAACGTGAGGAGGAAATCCGTGCGTGTCAGGTCGAACGCGAAGGGAGGGAATTCTCCCGCCCCCTGCCGGAATCCCAACTCGTTGATTAGGGGGGATCGCCAGGGGAAGAAGTGGGAAGACCCCAGACGTGAGACGAATTCCCCCGCGAACTCCGTAAGCAGCGTGTTCCGGTCCCCCATCAGGAACCCCAACGTGCCGGGCTGTTTTCCATTCTTTAGCCCTTTGAGGGCCTGGGAGATTNNCGGGGCGATCGGGTTGCCGAGAATCCGAACAGGGATGTCGTCCACCAACCGCACGCGAATGCCGCATCCCGCCGGGCATTGCCCGCATGCGGACATCTTCCACGTCTCCAGGCGGGGCCCGGATCGCAGGATCTCCCTCCACTCGTCCGGTATTGCCCAGATCCGGGAAGCCCCCCCGGCGAGAGCGCCCGTTGCTCCCAGCATTTGAAGGAATGCGCGACGCGAGAGGTTCATTTCCTGCTCCTGCGAACTAACGATGGCATGCTGCGCAATCGGTGGTTACCTGTTTCGATTCGTGGCACCGGATGCAGAACTCCATTTTGATCGGGACATGCGGCTTCGCAAAAGGAAGGGTCATGTTGTTCACATCGCCGTGGCAGTCCTGGCAGGCGATTTTTCCGAGCGAGACGTGGCGCCTGTGCGAGAAATAGGCATGGTCGGGCACCCGGTGCACCTGGACCCAAGGGATTCGCTGGTCCTTTTTGATGAACCCGACGAGTTTCTCCTCCTCTTTGCTATCCGTCATCGCTTCTTCATGGCAGTTCCTGCAGAATTGGATATTGGGTATGGAGGCTTTTTGATGGGTTTGTACCAGGGCGTGACAGTCGAAACAGGTTAGTCCTACGTCTTTTATATGCTTCTTGTGATTATATGCGATGGGTTGAGTAACGCTTGCCGAATCCGAGCAACCGCTTATAAAGAATAAGAAAAAGGCAGGGATGGCAATTAGCTTCCAATGGCTCATCGCACCTCCACTGGTATCGGAGTTGACCGGTTCATGCCATATGGAGCATGAAAACGTATTTTACCGTATCGGGAGATACCGTGTTTTACCTTTTGTGTATATTCCTGTCAAGAACCATTTCTGACGGTGGGCTGCAGGCAACGGATTCTTGGGAAAGGTCCTCCCGAGTTCCGACGGAGGGCATGCCGTGGGGTATGTTTCCTCCGTTGACAACTCTCCATTCATCAGTTAGTCTTCATTCCATTTTGGGGGGGCGTGGCCGATTGTCACGGGACAGCCCCCGCCGGGGGTTCTTCGCGTTGTGCCGAAACACGAGGTCAACATGAGGTTGCATCCCGGTTGTGGCTGACCGGTCATCCCTCGGTTCGTTCCCCAGGAGGATCGCCTCGTCCATGAAAAAACCGTTGCGGAAGATGCCCGAGTCCGCGTTGCGGCTCGTCACCGTTTTTGCCGTCTTCCTCTTCGGCACCATCGTCGTCGTGAAGTTCGTCATCCCCCCCCGGTTCAAGGACACGAAGATCCAGTGGGCCGACACGGTCAAGACGGAGGTCGCCAAGCCGGTCCGGTACGCCGGAGCGGTCGCCTGCACGGAGTGCCATGACGAGATCGTGGCGGAGAAGAAGGGGGGGTATCACCGCGACCTGGCCTGCGAGACGTGCCACGGTCCCACGAAGGCCCACACCGAAGACCCGGACAACATCAAGCCGCCGGCGCCCCGGGACCGGAAGTTCTGCCCCGTGTGCCACACGTTCAATCCCTCGCGCCCGAGGGGATTTCCGATGATCAACCCGGTGGCCCATAACCCGATGCAGCCGTGCTTTACCTGCCACAACCCGCACGACCCGAAGCCGCCGACGGTCCCGCGGGAATGTTCGGCGTGCCACGGCGAGATCGCGAAGACGCTCTCCGTCTCCCACCACGTCCAGCTGAAATGCACCACCTGCCACACCGTACCGAGCCGGCATCGGACCTCTCCGAGGGTCATCCGGCCGACGAAGCCCGCCCGCCGGGACTTCTGCGGAAAATGCCATGCGAAGGAGTCGTCCTTCCAGGGTTCCCCGAAGATCGACCTGGCCACGCACGGGGAGAAATACGTCTGCTGGCAGTGCCATTACCCCCACCTTCCGGAGGTGGAATGATGGACCGTCGATCGTTTCTCAAGAAGCTCCTGTCCGCTCTTGCCCTGTCGGGCGGCGCGCTGGGCGGCTTCCTGCGGGGGGCTCCCGCCTGGGGGCAGGCGAAGGAGGAGCCCGCCGGGAAGCTGTGGGGGTTCGGGGTGTCCGTGGACAAGTGCATCGGATGCGCGCGCTGCGTCGTGGCGTGCAAGACGGAGAACAACGTCCCGAAGGAACCGTTCTTCTACCGGACCTGGGTGGAGAGGTACATGATCCCGAGGACGGGGGAGGCGGAGGTCACCAACATCCACACGGGGCTGGCGCCGGATGAGGAGGTCCCGTCCCGTCCCATCTTCCGGAGCTTCTTCGTCCCGAAGCTGTGCAACCAGTGCGCGCACCCGCCGTGCGTGCAGGTCTGCCCCGTGGGCGCCACCTTCTCCACGGATGACGGCGTCGTGCTCGTCAACGACAATACCTGCATCGGTTGCCGCTACTGCATCCAGGCGTGTCCCTACGGGGCGCGGTACCTGCACCCGGCGACGGATACGGCGGACAAGTGCACGTTCTGCTACCACCGGCTCGACCGGGAGCTGCTGCCGGCCTGCGTCGAGGTCTG
>DOTC01000225.1 GCA_003513855.1 Deltaproteobacteria bacterium
CGGCAGCGTCATCCCCCTCCCGCAAATCTCCACGGGCCCCATCTTCCGTGCCATCGCTTCCCGCTTCCGGTCCCTCTCAATGACCGGGTCGTCGTTGAGCCAGCCCTTCAAGGTCAGAAGCATCTTCCCGGCATAGGGAGATCCCCCGGAGCCGTCAAGAGAGTAATACACCCACTTCCCTTCCTTCCTTTCCTTGACCAGACGCGCCATCTTCAGGAGAAAGAGATGCTTGGAGATCGTGGACTGGTTGAATTCCAGAATGGCGATGACCTGGCAGACGCACATCTCCCCCTTTTCGAGGAGTTTCAGGATCCGCACCCGGGTCGGGTCGGCCACGGATTTCATCACCAGCTCGTAATCCCGCAGGGACATGGAGTCCTCCTTCATATTGACACCTGGCAATATGACATAATACCATACGATCGGTTGTCCCATCAACCTGGCACGCGGGGGCACTGTGACCGCAAAGAAAANNGCTGACTCCGGAGCCGCCCTGACCACCGTGGTGGGCGTACTCGTCGAAGTCCCCTTGATGCTCTCGCTGTGCTCTTTCTTCAACCTGACGCGAAACTGGTTTCCGGCAGAGATCCATCCACGTGGCCCGAATAATTCTTTCCCCCGATAGTGAAGATTTTGATCGTTTCTTCCGTAATAACTACCAACAGGTACCGGGGAAGCGTTCTTTCGCCCAAAGAGGTTCGGAGGGTGTCGTGGCAATCGATTCCATCTGGGAAGACGAAGAACGGGAAGGGTATCGTTTTGGGAGCATCGCATATTCCCGGGGACATGTGACTCTCGAGCAAATCCAGCAAGCCCTTGCAGAGCAGGTAGAGGACAATGTAACGGGCAGGCAACACCGGTACCTCAGCACAATCCTTAAGGAGAAACATTGGATCACGGCGGAACAGGAAGAATCGATCTTGGTGGAAATGTTCGGAGACGTGAAGCATCCCCGGCAGAATAGTTCCAATTAAACCTGCTTCTATGGGGAATCCGGTAGGAATCGTACTGATTCTTTCCATCGGACTCCTCTTTCCTTCGATGGATCCGCATAAAGCCAAAAACGGATTTTCCGAAAACAGGACACTCCTTCAGAAGCAATATGAGGATCCGCCAACTGGCGGACCAGGCGCTTTCCGGTTCCCGGTAAATGAGGCGCATTGTCCATTGGCTTCCGATACGATAGAACCATGACCAGTCACAATCCGACGCGCGAAGAAGCATGGGCGATCCTGACAGATCACGTAAAACGCCCGTCCCTCCTCCACCACGCCCTGGCGGTCGAGGCCGTCATGCGGCACATCGCCCGCAAGAGAGGGGCAGACGATGACATGTGGGGCGTCATCGGCCTGATCCACGATCTCGATTACGAGGAGCACCCGGACGAGCATCTGCGTCACGCCCCGGAAATCCTCCGCAGCCACGGATGGCCCGAGGAGCACGTCCGTGCCGTCCTCGCTCATGGATGGGAACTCTGCACGGATGTCGAGCCCGTCACCGAACTGGAAAAGACCCTTTTCTCGATCGACGAGCTGACGGGCCTGGTCGCAGCGGCCGCTCTCGTTCGGCCTTCCAGGAGCATTCTGGACCTCCCGGTGAAAAGCGTCCTCAAGAAATGGACGGACAGAGCCTTCGCCGGCGGAGTGAACCGGGAGGTGATCGAGAAGGGCGCAGGCCTGCTGGGCATTTCCCTCGAAGAGCTCATCGCCGACACGATCGAGGGAATGAAGCCGGTGGCCGAACAGATCGGATTGAAGGGAAATCGGTAGCTCCGCTCACCGGCAGAAGCCGGCAAAGACAAAAGCGGGAGGACCGCCATGGGCGACCGGGTCAAGGTCGGGGAGGTGGTCACGACGGGCACCGGCAAGTTCCTGGTGGCAAGTAGTCTCTAAAGCTCCATCCCTTCGACTCGGAGAAGTACGGGAAGGCGCACCGATATCTGGTCGACACGGTCGGAATCGACGAGGGATCATTCTACGCTCCCGACCCCGCATCAGTTGAAGTACTGCTGAAGATTCGATTAATTAAACATCTTGATTCATTAAATAAGTCATCAAACATTGTGCTCATCGCAGAAGTGATGATGGCCGCGCCCCTTCCGGACGGGATCCTGCAAAAGCACCTGCTCGAGCCGATCCGGTATGCGACCCGGGGTACTGACGTCCTCACAGGGGATCCGCTGGGAGGGATGAACATCACCGCCGAGGGGATCCTCAGGCGGGACGGGTTCGTGTTCCAATGTGCGATCGACAGGAAGATCCCGATCCTTCTGTTGCTATCCGGTGGATACACCCGAAAGAGCGCGGGGGAACCGGAACGGAACCGACTCACCGTCCTACCGGCTGAGCGCGGAACCCCTCCATCATGGCAGCCGTTTTCGCGATCTTTTCGTCGCCGACCGCAAGCTCCAGCAGCATCAGCTCTTCGTCATACACATCTTGCGGTATGTGATCCTTGATCTCCGGTTCCAGCACATGAAAGACCTTCAGGTGCAATGCCTCTCCCGCCAGCGGGCCGGACCAGCTGGGGTCACCTTCCATAACCGTCCGGGAGCCGACTTCGAGGTATTGCTCGTTGGTGACACCCCACACCACGATCAGGTTCTCCGGCCCGTGTTCCTCCGCCGCCTTCTTGATCTCTTCTTGACTCGCCGAGTCAAGCGCCAGGGCGGCCGTTCAAACGAAACAGGCATCCCGGACCAGTATGACCTGCGCCCCGGCGGCCTCCAGGCACCTTTTCAGCGACTCGGCCTTGATCTCCTGGCCGTCCCCGAAGGCGATCACCTTTTTCCCATCAAGCATCGCTCCCCTCCTCCGCCCGTTTCGGATTTTCTCCCAGCACGAGGGACAGACCGTCCGACAAGTTCGTCATCCGGGTCAGGAACGGGCTCCCTTTCGCTACGATCATGATACGCATTTTCTTTCCTTCCAGGATTTCCCGGATTCCGTGCGCGATATAGGGGACGCCTGCGGGGATGTGCCCCTGCGTCGGGGCAAAACCGATCAGCCCGCGTTTTTCGATGAATTCGTTCATCTGGGACTTTTCAATCTCTTTCTGCTGGACGGCCAACGCCGCAATCAGCCGGTAGTTCTTCAGGGGGATGTCGTCCTGGCCGATCGGCAAGGTGATCTCCGGATTCTGCAACTCGGTGGCGTAGCGGTCGATGTCCGTCAATTTCAATCCGTGGGCTTTCAGCGGCTCCAGAATCAGGCTTTCCTGGATGCGCTGCTGCGACCCGCCCGCGCCGATCGGGTATTTCCCCAGCAGATCGAGTCGTAGGACGGGGGAAACCCCGTCGTCTTCGGTCACCAGGAATGCCACTCCCCCGATCACATCTTCCAGAACCGGCATCTCTTTCTCGAGATGTCCCTGGAATTTCATCCCCAGCTTGGCGAGCGACCCCCCGGCCACGACGGCCACCTTGCGGAACAACCCGGCCTTGACCAGGGCGGCCGCGTGCAGAATGCCGTAATGGGGGCCGACGCAGAACGATTTGACGTCGCAGGAGGTGGCGTTGCCGCACCCGGCCATTTCGCCGATGGCGCGGGCCAGGTTGCCGCCGCCCCGCTGATACCGGTCGCCGGCCGCCTCCTCCGAACAGCTGATGATGAAATCGATCTCCGACGCGTCGCATTTCGAACCGTCGAGCAGATGCCGGAGCGCCAGAAACGCCGACGCCTTGGTCATCAGATTCTCCATCAGCACGAGGGCCGCAAGCGATTCGTCCTCGTCATGATGCCTCTGAAAACAGCCGATCAGGGCATCC
>DOTC01000068.1 GCA_003513855.1 Deltaproteobacteria bacterium
CATTCCGACACCGAGGTCATCGTCCACGCCTGGGAGGCGTGGGGCGAAGCCTGCGTCGACCGCTTTCGCGGCATGTTCGCCTTCGCCCTGTGGGACCGGCGATCGAAGACGATGTACCTGGTCCGCGACCGGCTGGGGATCAAGCCGCTGTTCCTCGCCCGGGCCCCGGGGCTGGTGCTGTTCGCCTCGGAGCTCAAGGCGCTCATGGCCTGCCCCTCCTTCTCCCGCGAGGTCGACCGGGCGGCGCTCCAGTACTACCTCGAGTTCCAGTATGTCCCGGCCCCCCACTCCATCTTCCGCAGCGCGCGGAAGGTTCTCCCCGGCCACATCGTCACGATCGCCGCAGACGGGACCGAAACGGAAGAGATCTACTGGGACCTCTTCGACCATTGGCGAACAGGGGAAGGGCCCCCGCGCGCGGAGGGGGAGTACCTCGAGGAGCTATCCGCCCTGCTGTCCTCCTCCGTCCGATACCGGATGATCAGCGACGTGCCGCTGGGGGCGTTCCTCTCGGGGGGGGTCGACTCGTCGATGACCGTGGCCCTGATGCGGCAGGCGGCCTCGGGGCCGGTTCGAACCTTCTCGATCGGGTTCCGGGAGGCAGGGTACGACGAGTCCGGGTATGCCCGGGAGGTGGCGCGTCACCTGGGGACCGACCACCACGAGAAGATCTGCACCCCCGACGATGCGCTTGCCCTGGTCCGGAAGATCCCCGACGCGTACGACGAACCGTTCGCCGACTCCTCGGCGATCCCGACGATGCTCGTCTCCGAGTTCACCCGCCGGCATGTCACGGTGAGCCTGTCGGGGGACGGGGGGGACGAGCTGTTCTGCGGCTACCCGCGGTACGATTGGGTTCGCCAGGGCTCCGCCGTCCAGGGGATCCCGGGGTTCCTGCGGCGCCCGCTCGCCTCTCTCCTCGCCCGGATCCCCGTCCACAAGATCCAGCGAGGCGCCGAGAGCATCCTCCACGACGATCCCGCGGAGATGTACTTCCACACGGTAGGGATTTTCGAACGGCGCCGGATCGGGGAGATCGTACCCCAGGTAGCGGACGACTCCGGTCTCTCCTACTTCCGGACCTTCCGCGACCCGAGGGCGGGCGGCATCGTGGAAAGGGCGATGGCCACGGATATTCGGACCTACCTCGTCGACGACATCCTGGCGAAGGTCGACCGGGCGTCGATGGCCTATTCCCTGGAGGCAAGGGTCCCGCTGCTCGACCACCGGGTCGTCGAGTTCGCCGCGAGACTCCCCATGGACCTCAAGGTCCGGAGCGGGGAAACCAAGTTCCTGCTGCGGAAGGTCCTGTATCGGCGTGTCCCGAAGGAGCTGATCGACCGCCCCAAGATGGGGTTCGGGATCCCGGTCAACCGGTGGCTGCGCAACGAGCTTCGCCCGCTGCTCGACGAGTACCTGAACGGGGAAAGGGTGCGGCGGGAAGGGTTCCTCCGCCCCGAGGGGGTCGACCGGGTCGTCCGGGAACACCTGTCGGGCGCCCGGGACCACCAGTACCGGCTGTGGGCCCTGCTGGTCTTCGCGATGTGGCGGGAGCGGTACCTCGCCTGACCTTTCGCCGCCCCGCTAAAACACCACCGAGTCGCCGTTGCCCAGGTACAGCTCGCTCTTGCTGCCGTGCTTTCCGGACCCGCGCACGACGGGCATCCCCCGCTCCAGCATCTTCTGGACGGTCAGGACCCCCGTGCAGTGGTTGCAGGCAAAGCGCTGGAGGCGGAACGCCTGGAGCTTGTCCAGCACCTCCTCCTGGTCGGGACCCCACTCCTCGAAGGGGGAGATGTGCAGCCCCCCGTAGACCCCGTGGAACTCCGAAAATCCGTCGAAGGTCTCCCGGGCGTACTCCAGAAGACCGAGGACCCCGTTGTGGCAGCATCCCGTGACGGTGACCATCCCCCGCCCCTCCACGTGGAAATAGAGGGCCTGCTCCCCGTGGGTCTTGAGGAAGATCGGGATGTCGAACGTGACCGAGGCGCAGCCGGGGAACAGGATGTGCGGGGCCTCGGGGCCGAGCTCCACGACCTTTCCGGTGTGCCCGGAATCCCGGATGACCCCCTTGCTCTTCTCCGAGAACCCGGACGGAAGGAGGATCTTGACGTCGGGACGGTGCTTCACCGCCGCGGGAAGCCCCCACAGGTGGTCGACGTGCTCGTGGGTAATATACAGGAAGTCGATCTCGCCGGCGGCGAGCATCCGGTCTACCCCTTCGCGGCGGAAGATCCCGTCCATGTACCCGACGTCCCACCCCACGTCCATCAGGAACTTCCTTGGGCGTCCCCCCCCGTCCACGGACTCGATCAGGGACGAGACCCCCGCGGCGTTCTCCGGCGTCCATTTCACGTCGAACTGGTCTACCCCGAGCCCCCCGGCCTCCCGGACGTCCTGCCGCATCCTGGCGTTGTCGTGCCAGGAGATCTCCGACAGGCACTTGATGGAAAGCGACCTCGCACGCCCGATGTCCACCTTGCTCATCGCGTCACCTCCCCGCAGGCTGGCTTATGGGTTCCCCACCGGCTTTCCATCGTACCATCCCCCGCCGGGTCCGGACCTCCTACCTCTTCCGCCCGCGGAGGGCGAACTCGCCACCCCCCGCCGCGAGGATGGCCCACAGGCCTCCCATGATCGCCGCGTTCTTGGAGAACTGGACGATCTGGGCGGGGTCGGCGAAATCGCGGTGGAAGACGACCGTCGCCGGGAGGAGGAACAGGAGAAGGGCAAACGCGCCCAGGCGGGGGAGGTACCCCAGCAGGAGCATCAGCCCGCCGCCGATCTCGAAGAGGATGGCGAGGACCAGGAACAGGACCGCCATCTTCATCCCGTATTTCATCATGTAGGCCTGCGTCGCGGAGAAGGCGAAGACCTTCTTCACGCCGGAGAACAGAAAGACGTTCGACAGGAGGATGCGCGCAATGAGCATCCCGACCGAGGAGAGTCGTTCCATGGAGGCCACCTCCGGGGGGTAGGATCGTAACGGCTGGGGAAAGTATACCCCGATCAGAGGACCGTGACGCGGGGCATCTCGGCCCCCGCCATTGCGTGGGTGCGGCCGATCGTCCACGCCCCTTCCCCCCCGCTTTCGAGGGCGTTCACGAGCTCCCCGGCGCGCTCCTCGGGGACGAACAGGAGAAGGCCCCCCGAGGTCTGGGGGTCGGCGAGGAGAAGGATCTCCTCTTCGGGAAGCAGGGGCGGGACGCGCACCTTGGGCTTCTGGAAGGAGCGGTTCTCGCGAGCGCCTCCGGGGATGGGCGGGGATCCGAACCGGGCGTGCAGAAAGGAGGCGCCCGGGAAGCTTCCGCGCGCGGCGAGCGACGCCATGACGCGCCGCTTCATGAGGTCGCGCACCCCGGGGAAGACCGGAATCTCCTGGAGCCGGATCTCGGCGCCGAGGCCGCTTCCCTCGAGCACCTCGATCAGGTGGCCGAGAAGGCCGAACCCGGTGACGTCGGTGGCCGTGTGGATCCCGATCTCCCTTGCCACGCGTGCGGGCCCGGCGGAAAGCGCCGCCATCGAACGGATCGCCGCGTCCGTGGTCTCTTTCGGGGAGATCCCCCACTTGATCGCCGTCGTGACGACGCCCGTCCCGATCGGCTTGGTCAGCACGATGACATCCCCGGGCTTCGCCCCCCGGTTGGTCCACATCCTCTCCGGGTGGACCCTCCCGGTGACCGAAAGACCGAACTTGGGCTCCCTGTCCCGGACCGTGTGTCCCCCGATGATGCAGATGCCCGCCTCCCTCGCCTTGTCGACGGCCCCGGCCATCACGTCGGCCAGCAGGGGAAGAACCTTCCCGTCGTCCGGGAATGCGGCGACGGCCAGGGCGAAGAGCGGCTCTCCCCCCATGGCGTACACGTCGCTCAGGGAATTGGCTGCCGCGATGGCGCCGTACAGATACGGGTCGTCGACCACCGGGGTGAAGAAATCCACCGTGGCCACCAGGGCTTCCTCGGAGGAAAGGCGGAATACCCCCGCGTCATCCGCGTGGGAGCCCCCCACGAGCACACGCGGGTCGTCCGGCGGCGGAACAGCGGCCAATATCCGGGCAAGGACCCCCTGCCCCAGCTTGGACGCTCAACCGGCGCAGGAGGAGAGATGGGTAAGGAAGATCCTCTCGCGGTCGGTCAAAAGGTCGGCGTCGCCTCCTTACGCAGCCTTCCCCGCCGGTTCCCCGAAGCCCTGGTCCCACTCCATCAGGCCTGAGCGAAGGCGGATCGGAACCTGGATCTCCGTGAGCATGTCGTCCTGGGTCCCTCCGGAATGCGGCTCGGGGGCGACGAAGAAGACCTCACGCGGTTCTCCGGCTACTTCATACCGGTTCTCCCGCAGCCAGTCCAGCACTTTTTCGTAGGTGCACGGGATCCAATGGTAGGGGCCGCGGTGCACGAAGGAGGCCACCTGCTGCTCGGGGAGTTCCTTCACGTCGGTCCCCGGGATTTCTGCGGCGAGGTCGGCGGTCAGGGGAAACATGACCTCGTAGTCTGCGTGGAACGGCCCGGGAACCAGGACGCCCCCGTGACGGATCCCGACGGCGGGCTGCCGGAACAGGACCTTCCTCTCCACCGCCTTGTCGTACAGCCGGGAGAACGCGGTGTCGATCCCCCACAGGGAAACGGTCCCTCTCCATGCGATGACTTTCATCGCGGGTACTTTCTTGATCTCGTGAAACGGATTCATCGACGGTCTCTCCTTGGGGTAAATTTCCTAACCTTACCCATTAGATATGAGGCGGGGGCCGGGAAGATTCCTCTCCGTTCGACTATTCCCCGCTGTGCGTATAACCAACAGTAATTGAACGCTTTTCTTTTCCCCTCTTCCGCGGCCCCCCTCCACCCCCCCGAATATTCCCGTCCCTGATGTTAATAAAACAAAGTTTATAAAATTCTTGACACTGATTTCCGTGATGGGGTAGAAATAGGGGAACCGAATCTGGCGTGTAAAATGGTTCTATCGAGAAGGGGGGTGGTATCGGGAATTTCTGAGGCAAGGGGGGGTTGGTTTTTCAATAGGATGAGATAAACCACGAAGGAGGGGAATGATGGCTGAACAGGTAAACCGGTGGAAGTTTGTGTACGCCGCCCTCGTGATGCAGTTGTGCCTGGGCGTGCTTTACTCCTGGTCGGTTTTCCGTGGACCGCTGGAAGCAACCAATGGGTGGGATAAGGCTACCTCGATTGCCCCCTACCGGTATTCGGTGCTCTTCTTCACGGTCTCGATGATCATCGCCGGGTTCTGGCAGGACAAGAAGGGGCCAAGACTCGTCGGGTCCGTCGGAGGAGTGCTGATGGGAATCGGCGTTCTGCTGTCCGCATTCTTCTGGCAGAATGCCACGGCATTGAAGTTCACCTACGGGATCCTCGGCGGCCTGGGCGTCGGGTTCGCGTACGTCACCCCCATCGCCACCTGCGTGAAGTGGTTCCCGGACAAGCGCGGGACGATCGTCGGCCTGGCGGTCCTCGGGTTCGGCGCGGGGTCGCTCATCTTTGCACCCCTTATCCAGAAGTTGCTGGGGACCGACCCTGCGATGTGGGCAACGACCATTCCAAGGACGTTCATGATCCTCTCTGTGATCTTCTTTATCTGCGTCATCGGCGCGGCGCAGGTCTACGCGGTTCCCCCCGCCGGGTGGAAGCCGGAAGGGTGGACCCCGCCGGCGGCAGCGACGACAGCGGGCGGAGCGGCCATCAAGGCGGAATTCGCCCCGGGCGAGATGATAAAAACCTGGCAGTTCTACGCGCTGTGGGTCATCTACTTCCTCGGAACCTCCGTGGGGATCACCGCCATCGGCCAGGCCGCTCCGCTCGTGAAGGAGCTCGCGGCGGCCACGGCATTCATGTCGGGAGCGACAGCGCTCGGCATCATGAGCGCGTTCAACGGGGTGGGACGTCTCGCCTGGGGCGCCACCTCGGACAAGATCGGACGGAAGAACACGACGATCGCCATGTTCGCCCTCTACATCGTCGCGTGCATCTTCCTCCTTCGGAACGTCACCTCCTTCAACCAGGCGCTGGCCGGCCTGTGCGTGGTGGGCTTCTGCTACGGCGGATACCTGGCCATGATGCCGTCGTTCACGGCCGACTTCTACGGCGCGAAGAACGTGGGCGCCAACTACGGCATCGTCTTCACAGCGTGGGGGATCTGCGGGTTCGTCGTCCCCGGCTACTTCGGCAAGATCATGACAGCGGCAAAGGAAGCCGGAAACCTCGCCGGGGGGTACAACCAGGTCTACGGAACCCTGGCGGGCATGTGCGTCTTGGGAATCATCCTGGTGGTGATCCTCAGAAGACCGGAGCACACCTAAGCGACGGTCGGACGTCGACAGGCAACCAACCGAACGGCCGCCGGGATTTTCTCCCGGCGGCCTTTTTCGTTTCTCCCGCCGGGTTCCGATCCTCCCCTTCCCTCCCTTGTGGTATCCTTTCGCCGGGAGGTCTTTCCCGATGCGCCGCATCGCCTGCTTCCTTCCGGTCCCGCTTCTTGCCCTCTCCGCCCTCGTTCTCTTCTTTTTCGCAGCAGAGACGTCCCCCGGACCGATCGCACCGGTCCGGATCGGCGTGCTGGCCCCCCTTTCCGGACCGTTCGCCGCGGGAGGATCGGCGTTCACCCAGGCGGTCACGCTGGCGGTGGAGCAGGCAAACGCTGAGGGCGGCGTGCTGGGCCGGCCCGTCGAGCTCCTCGTAGCGGACACGCAGGGGCGTGTGGAGAGCGCCCGTTCCGAGGCGCTTCGGCTCACCTCCCGGGAGAAGGTATTCGCCCTCGTCGGCGCCTACCTGTCGGAGGAAACCGTCGGGGTGATCGAGGTGGCCGCGGCAAGCAGGTCGGTCCTCATCGTCCCGGTGGCCGCCACCGACGAGATCACCGACCACGTCCGGCGTGCGTACGACCGGTACCGGTACGTCTTCCGGGTCGGGTACTCGATCCCCCAGTGGGCGGAGATGATGGCCGAATTCCTCGGGAGGCAGGGGGTGTCCCGCTACGCCTTCGTGGGGACGGGAATACGGTGGAACCGTGAGCTGGCCGGGGAATTGAGGAGAGCGCTCGTCCCGAAGCGGATCGCCCCCGTCTACGAGGCTTTCTACAGCCCGAGGAACCCGGCGTTCGAACCGGTCGCCGTGGCCGTCATGGCCAAGAGGCCGGAGATCCTCGTGCTCGGGGACCCCGGGGGGAGTTCCGCGGAGTTCGTGAAGCGGGTCCGGGAAGGCGGGGCGACCTTCCCCATCCTCTCCGTGGGGGGCACGCTCGGGGACGCCCGGATTGCGGCCACCCTCCCCCTCTCCGCCCCCCTCTACGTGCAGGCCGCTTCCTGGAAAGGGACATCGGAGGCAGCGACGCGGTACGCGGAAGCATTCGAGCGGCGGTACGGCTACATGCCGGTCGGATACAGCGACACCCTCCCCTACGACGCTGCGATGCTTCTTTTATCGGCGATCCGCGCCGCGGGAAGGACGGATTCGGATGCCGTCGTCAAGGCCCTGGAGAACGGGACCTTTCCGGGAATCGCGGGAACCTACCGGTTCGACGCCTCCCACCAGGCGGTCTGGGGGACACCGGAACTGCACGGGACCGTGATCCGGTGGGAACCGGGGGGTGCCCGGATCGTTTCCCCCGCCTCCCCGGGCGGGGGGAACCCCGCCGGGGCGGAACCGCGGGCGCCATAAAGGGGCGGGGATGCTTCCCTTCGCGCAGGTCATCCTGGACGGATTGTTCACGGGGTCCACCTACGCGCTGATGGCGGCAGGGCTCGCCCTCATCCTGGGGGTGGTGAAGGTCGTCAACCTCTCCCACGGTGCCTTTTTTTCCCTTGGAGCTTACGTGGCGTACGTCCTGTCCGCGAAGGGGGTGTCCAACCCCGCGGCGGCCGTTCTTCTGGCCTGCGTCATCGCCTTCGCGTTCGGTGTCTTTCTCGGGAAGAGCTTCATCAACCCGGTACGGTCCCACCCCTTCTCGGTGGCCGTCGGTTCCCTTGGGTTCGCGATCCTGTTCGAGCAGGCCGCGCAGATGCTGTGGGGGCCGCACCCGGTCTCGATCGGATCCGGTCCCCCCTGGGGGGAGCTGTCCGGCGTCGTCGTCCGCCGCTGGGGGGCGGTTTCCCTCCTCGCCTCCGCCGGGATCCTGGGCGGGCTGGCCCTCTTCCTCTCCTCCCGGTGGGGCCTTCCGCTGAAGCTCATCTCCGAGGAGGAGGAGATCGCGGGATCGGTCGGGATCGACGTGGAAAAAATCCGGTATCTCACCTTCGGGTTCGCCTCGGCCACCGCAGCCGCCGCAGGCGCCCTCCTGGCCCCGGCGACCTCGATCACCCCCACCATGGGGAGGGTCCCCCTCATCCTGTCCCTCATCGTGGTGATCGCCTCGGGGATGGAGAATGTCCTCGCCATCTTCCTCCTGGCCGTGGGGCTCGGGCTGCTGTCGAACATCAGCGCGTACCTCCTCGCGCCCCAGTGGTCGTATGTGAGCCTGCTCACGGTCATCTCCCTGGTGCTCCTTCTGCGCCCGGCGGGCCTCTCCGCCACGGATCCCGGGCGGGACTACTGACCCGCGGGCCGAACATGCTGCCTTCGATGCGGAATACGACCGGAGCGCTGGCCCTCGGGGCGGGCCTGCTCCTCCTCCTTCCCCTCGCGGGACTGGACCCCTTCCTTCTCGACGTCCTGACCTCCGGTTTCCTCCTGGCCTCCTACGTCGGGTCCTGGGACATCGTCGGAGGGGTGGCCGGGCAGATCTCGCTCGGGCACGCCCTCTTCTTCGGGACGGCCACGTACTCCTGCGCGCTCTTCACAAGCCTCGCCGGATGGCCGTTCGCCGCCGCCGGGATCGCGGCGCTGCTTCTCTCCACGGGGGCCGCAGCCGTCGTCGGAACGATGTCCGCACGCCTCAAGGGGCCGTTCATCGCGCTCCTCACGCTCGCCCTGGGGGAACTCGCGCACGAGGTCATGATCGGGCAGACCTTTTTCAGCCCCCGTGGCGCCTTTTCCTGGGGGGGCGAGGGGGGCGTCCCCGTGGCCCTTCCCTGGGGTGCCCCCTCCCCATGGGCGGCGTACTACGGGGCGCTCCTGTTCCTGTTCGTTTCCGCCTGGGGCATGAGAAAGATCGCGCTCTCTCGAGAGGGTCTGATCTGGACGGCGATCTCNNGGGGCCGCAGGGGTGGGGTTCGCCGCATATGTGGGACGGGCGACCACGGCCGATCTCTCCCTGGAGCTTTCCTTCCAGGCGGCCACCTTCGCCGCCATCGGGGGGAGGGGGACCATCGTGGGACCGGTGCTCGCGGCGCTGATCCTGCACACCCTGCTCCAGGGCGCCGGGGTCCCCGCCGCCGCCAGGGTCCTCCTGTACGCGCTGGCCCTCCTTCTCGTCCTGCGCTTCTTCCCCGCCGGTGTGGCAGGAGCCTTGCGGGAGCGGCTCCGCGCGAGGAAAATGATCTCGGGAGGGGCAGTCCGTTGAGCGACCTGCTTCGTGCGGAGGGGATCGAGAAGTCGTTCGGGGCGACACGGGTTCTCCGGGGGGTCTCCCTCTCCGTCGGGACGGCCGAGGTGGTCGGTCTGTTCGGCCCCAACGGCGCCGGCAAGACGGTGATGGCCAACGTCCTCTCCGGGCTGATCTTCCCCGACCGGGGGAGGATCCTCTTCGACGGGAAGGAGATCACCCGGCTCCCGATGGACGCGCGGTTCCGGGCCGGGCTCACGAGGACGTTCCAGATCCCCGGCCCCTACCCCGCCCTCACCGTCATGGAGTCGGTCCTCGTCGCGCGTTTGTGCGGGGACCCGGGGCGGGGGGGCAAGGGACGCTCCCGGCAGGAGTGCGAGGGGGAAGTCGAGTCGGTCCTCCGCCGCACGGGGCTGTTCGCCCAGCGGTTCTGGCCGGCAGCGAAGCTGTCCCAGGGGTGCCTGCGCCGGCTGGAGTTCGCGCGCGCGATCTCGTGCCGGCCGAAGCTCGTCCTGCTCGACGAGGTCTTCTCGGCGCTGTCCGCGAAGGACGAGGCGGAACTGGCGGGGCTCATGCGGTCTCTCCACGAGGACGACGGAATCTCCTTCCTCCTGATCTCGCACAACCCGCTCCTTCTTGCGGAGATGTGCGACCGCGTCGTCGCGATCGAGGACGGCCGGGTCGCATGGGGGGGGAAGCCCGCCGACCTGCCTGCGGTCCTGCCCGTGGCCACCGGCAATGACATCGGGCAGTAGGATTTCCGGCCGGGGGCCACGGTGCACCTGAAAGCAAGGAACCTATCGGTGACGTTCGGCCATGTGAGGGCGCTGCAAGGGGTCACGCTCGAGGCCCGGCCCGGGGAGGTCGTGGCGATCTTCGGGGCGAACGGGTCGGGGAAGACGACGTTCCTGAAGGCGGTCGCGGGCCTTGTGCCGGTCTCCTCCGGGCGGATCACCTACCACGGCGAGGACATCACGGGCCTCCCTGCCCATGAACGGGTGGCGCGGGGAATTCACTACGTGTCCGACCGCGCCCGCGTCGCCCTCCGGATGACCGTCCGGGAGAACCTGGACGTCGGGGGATATCTCCGGAAGCCGGCGGAGAGAAGGGAAGCCCTGAAGAAGGTGGTCGCCCTGTTCCCCGTTCTGGGGGAGAAGGCGCCTAGCCCTGCGGGGATCCTCTCGGGCGGGGAGCGGCAGATGCTGGTCATCGGCCGCGCGTTGATGGGGAACCCTTCGCTCCTGCTGTTCGACGAACCCTTCCTGGGGCTCTCCCTCGAGGTGCGGGAGAGGATCCTCCCGGTCATCGACGGGGAACTGCGCGGGAGAACGACCATCCTCCTGGCCGAGCACGACCTGGGAGCGGCGATTCGCATCCTCGACCGGTATTGCGTCTTCCTGAACGGGGAGCTGATTCACGAGGGGGGGCGAAGCGAGGTCTCCACCGGGGAGCGCCTGCACGCGGCGTTCCGCCGGTTCTATCAGCAGGCGGGGGAGGAATCTCCGGAAAGGGAGGATCGATGAGCGAAGGGGGAAAAAAAGGCGAGGCGAAGGGGCGGCGGGAGCGGGTCACCGTCACGCTGCCCTCCGACCTTCACGGGAAACTGCTGGAATTCTGCCGGGACAAGAAGCTCTCGCCGGACCTTGTGGTGGAGCGCGCCCTCGCGGACTACTTCCGCGAGGGGGAGATGAGCCACTGAACCGGTTTGCCTTTAGGGCGAAAGCCCCGATTCGGAAATGAGGCCGGCCGTCTTCTTGCGCCGCTCTGCGTCGCGCTCGGTGATGATCCCGGCCATCCGTTCCTTCCAGGCCTCCATGCGGAACGATGACCGGTCCCGCAGGTAGGAATCGATGAGGTCGCGGTAGAACCGGACCATTCTCCCCACGAGGGGGATGGAGTACTCGCGCCCCTGGATCTTGATGGTGTCGACCCCCAGGTCGAGGAGGTCGGGGATGTCGTCGACCAGGAAGTACGCGAGGTTGGGCAGCACGAGGCCGCCGGCCTCCAAGGATCCGTCCCCCCTCCGCTGGTCCCATTCCGTCAGGCAGACCCGGTAGCACAGTCCTCCCCGGTTGGGGCTGCCCAGGAAGTGGTTCTTCCCCTCGTCGTCGAACCGCCATTCCTGGCGTGTGTAGCTGCTCATCGTGCAGCGGCCGAGGTAGGTAAAGCAGGTGGTGGCGTGCACGAGGACCTCGAGTCCGACCCCCACCTCCTGCCGGATCTTCCGCATCTCCTCCCGGTCCACCCGGCACTCGGTCACGACCTGGGTCGCGCCGGCCTCCTTGTAGAACCACGCGTCCTCCGCGTTGACGATGGTGCACCCGACGCTCGCGTGGATCTGGACCCCCGGGAACCGCTCCGTAAGGGCCTTCATCGCCCCCACGTCCGTGAGGATGAAGTCGCGGATCCCCGCCCCGACGAACATCTCGGCCTTCGCGAGCAGAAGGGGGATCTCGTGCGACGCGGGGAGGGTGTTGAAGGCCACGCGCAGGACTTTCCCCAGGGATTTCGCGTACCGGGCGGAGGCGATCACCTCCTCGTCGCCCATTTCGTACTGCGCCCGGCGCCGGCTCCACCCCTTCGCGCCGACGTACACGGCGTCCGCTCCGCTGTCGAGGACTGCACGGGCCATTTCGACCGTACCACCGGATGCCAGAAGCTCAGCCATTGGTCTGTCCCTCCTCGAAGATGCCGGTCCGGTAGAAATCAACATTATACCCGGGAGTTGTTGCCCTGTAAAACGCTCCCGACGTAGATTTGCCCGCTCCTGCCGAAGTAGTACCCGTTGCAGAAGCCGTTGGGGGAGTGCTTCCTCAGGATCTGCGCCCACCGGGGCAGGACGGCGTACTCCCTTCCCGACAACGCCAGGGACAGCGCCTCCCGGTATGCGGCACCCACCTCGGACCGGTAGGCCGCCGTTTCGTACAGGCCTTCCACCTTGAAGATGCGGATTCCCCCGGAAAGGAGTCCCGGAAGGTGCTCGATCACGCACATGTCCTTCCCGCTCAGGACCCCCTTTCCGACGTTCTTCAATACCCACGCGCCCTCGCCGGAACGCTGGCCCTTTCCTCCGGGCCTCCCGGCCGTNNCACTTCTCGGTGATCCCCAGCGGGATCTTCCCGTGGGCCAGGATCTCCACCTCGACCCCGCCTTCCCGGGAGATGACCGACATCTCCGCCAGGCTCACCTCCGCGTTCGGACGGACCCGGACGGCCCCGAAGTCCCGCATCACCTTCGCCGCAAGATGGGTGTACACGTTCGCGAAGGCCCCCATGTGCGCCGGGAGCGGGGTTCCCCTCTCCCGCAGCACCCGAAGCACCCCCATGTTGTGGACCTCGA
>DOTC01000051.1 GCA_003513855.1 Deltaproteobacteria bacterium
CGTAAGGACCTCGTCGGCTTCGGCGAAGCGGGCCTGGCGGTCGAGCAGTTCGGCCAGGAAGATGAGACCCTTTTCCTGGGCAGGTGGCGACGGATCCTGCGCGAGGCATTCCCGCTGTGCGGCTTCCGCCTTCTCCAAGTGTTCCTGGGCGGCCAGCGTTCGTGCCAACTCGCAAGGGGAGGGTGTGCGCGTGGCGTCGGAGGAGAGAGTCGATGGGGCTTCCCTTTCCTTCGCTTTTCCGACGGGCCCCGCCGGCGCCTCCGCGGCGACCTGATCCTTCCCGATCCTCATTCCGGAGGCCGATTCCGCCTTGGCGGGATGCTGCGGTTCCGCCGGGGGGGGGGAGGGTGCTCCGATCCCGGCAGGTGCGGCCGCATGATCCCGCAACGCGCCCTCTTTCTCTTCCGGCAGGGACCGATCGGCAAGGCGGTCCCGTTCCTCGCGCACCGGCGCCGGGAAACGTTCCGTGGCGATGGCGGCGGTCGGGGCCTCGGCGGCCCGTTTCGATTCCGCCGTCAGACGTTCGGATACCGCTGCGTCTACGGTCTTTTTCGCGGCGGGGGGTTCCACCTCCCCCTTTGCCATGCGCTGCCCTGCCGAATCCAGCGCCGACCGTTCCTCGACCGACTCTGCCGGCGGGACGGCCGGCTTCGGGGCGACGGGACCGCGCCCGCCAAACCGGACGACCACCACGACCAGCGCCGCGGCCGCCACCGCGGGGACGAGAAAGCGCAGCTGCTGCCGCATCCATCCCTGTTTCGGTCGCAGCACGGCCACTCTCGGGACTTCCGCTTTCCGTTCGATGCGATCCGCCACGCGGGCGTTGAACCGGTCCCAGTAGCCGGGCCCCGGATCGGGAACACCGGCAACCTCATCGGCCCGCGCCAAGTCGGCGAGCAGTCTGCCGCATTCCGGGCAGCCTTGAAGATGGTTTTCCACCCGGGTGCGGTCGGCATTGGGCAGTTCCCCATCGTGGAAGGCGGTCAGCAGCGTCTGCGTTTCCCGGCAATCCATCACGAACCTCCTCCGGACCCTGTCCCCAGCGCGTCCAGCAGTCGCTTGCGGGCGCGGGAGAGGCGCGACATCACCGTGCCCGCCGGAATCCCCGCCACCAGTGCGATCTCGGCGTAGGAAAGCCCCTCGACCGCCCGTAGTACCATCACCGTCCGAAGTTCGGCAGGAAGGGCGGCCATCGCGCCCGCCACCCGCCGCCTCTCCTCGTTTCCCGTTGCCGATTCCTCGGGGCCGGGTCCCGGATCGACCGCCTCGGGTGCATCGCTGACGGCAACCACAGGCACTCCTGCCTTCGCGTCGCGGCGAACGGAAAGGCCGCAGTTCCAAGCGATCTTCCGAAGCCACGGGCCGAACGGCCTCGCCGGATCGTAGGATGGCAGAGACCGAAAAACCCGCACGA
Organism: Deltaproteobacteria bacterium; assembly: GCA_003513855.1. Taxonomy (GTDB): domain Bacteria; phylum Desulfobacterota; class Deferrimicrobia; order Deferrimicrobiales; family Deferrimicrobiaceae; genus CSP1-8. The sequence goes on from DOTC01000051.1 coordinate 1,415, forward strand.
ACGTCTCCTGTGCCGCATCGTCGGCGTCGGCATGGTTTCCCGTCGCCGCCCAGCAAAGGCGGTAGACCGCCTGCCGGTGGCGGGTCACAAGCGCATCAAACGCGCGCCGGTCGCCCCCTGCCGCCTTCGCGGCAAGGCGTTCGTCTTTTTCCCCATCGAGGTCCGCGCCCATCCCTCACTTTCTATACCACACCAGCGGCGAAAATATTCCCGCCCGAAATACATCGGGGGACCGGGAATAAAAGCCGGCCGGGCCGGGTACATGGGGCAGGAACGGAACAATCATCTTGTCCGAAACGGAGGATCATCATGGAAACGACGCGGATCGGCAAAACGATCGGAACGCTGGCATGGGCGCTGGCGACCCTGGTTCTCTACGCAGCGTGCGCCACGGCGGCACCCCTCACGTTCGACGTCCGGTCGGAGAACCGGACGGTGCTCATCCCCGGGCCCGGCGACGGGACGATCCAGATCCAGGTGGTCGCCCCCGACGCCCCGGAGGTCCTTACCGACCGGCCCAGGCTGAACCTCGCCCTCGTCATCGACCGGAGCGGATCGATGTCGGAAGCGCGCAAGCTCGACTTCGTCAAGACGGCCGCCCACCAGCTCGTGGACATGATGGGGACGGACGATATCCTCTCCATCGTGGCCTACGACCATCATGTGCAGATCCCTTGGCCGTCGCGCCCCGTGGGGCGGAACCGGGCGAAACTCCACCGGATCATCGCCGGGCTGTATCCGGGAGGGGCGACGTTCCTTTCCGGCGGGTTGGAAGAAGGGTATCGACAGGCAAAATGCGGGCAGCGCAGGGGAACCTTGAACCGTGTCCTTCTCCTTTCGGACGGGCTGGCCAACCGTGGGGTGACCAGCCGCGGCGAACTGCGGGAGCGGGCGGCGGTGATGTCGGAAAAGGGGATCTCGGTCTCCACGTTCGGAGTCGGCAACCATTTCGATGAGGAGCTGATGACGATGGTTGCAGGGGGCGGGGGCGGAAATTACCGCTATCTCGGTGATCCCGAGCGGATCGTGGCGGCGCTGACCTCCGAGTTCCACACCGCGTCGCGGACATCCGCGTCCGAGGTCGAGATCATCATTCGGCTCAAGAGAGACTGCCGCTTCGGCTCGGTGGTCGGTCGCGACTGGCGGCGCGACGGCGACTCCTACATCATCCGTCTGGGCGATCTTTCCGCGGGCGAGCGTCGGACCGTGTTCGCCAACCTGAACGTGGCCGGAGAACGACCCGGGCTGCGGGAGGTGGGCGAGGTGGCGCTGCGCTACCGCGATCCGGTGACTTCGAAGGTGGTCACCCCTTCCGCGCAGGCCGTTTCCCTCGAGCTCGTGCGGGACGAGCGCATCCACCGCGAGGGGTTCGACCGATCGGTGCAGGAAAAGAAGGCGGTGGCGGAGTCGAGCGTGCTGGTGCAGGAGGCCGCCCGGCTGGCCGACCAGGGGAAGAAGGAGGAGGCGAAGGAAATGCTCGGCAAGGCCGTGAACGGACTGGCTGCGGCCCCGGCGTCGCCCGCGGTCCGCGCCGAGATGGATCATGCGAACCGGTATAAAGACAGCCTCGACGAGATGGAGGACATGAACTCGGAGCCGGCCAAGGCCGCCCAGAAGGCGATCAAGTACCGTGCGTATGAAACGCTGCAGCAAAGGTAGGGAATAGCCGGGAATGGGGAGGGGGAAATCGTCCCCTCCCCTTTATGAACGACTCCGGCCCTATCAGCAGGTCCCGTTCCAGTATTCCTTAAGGGTAGTGAGGACGCCCGGGCGGTCCGCGCGGCACTTCTCCTAAAAGAAGAATCCGGATCCGGAGGGGAGTGCTTCGCTCAAGACTGTGATGCCTGTCCCAAGGGTGTTCTCATATAAACGTATGGAATCATGAGGGTATTAATATTTTTGCGCCTCTCATCGTATTCACATGATTTGTGGAGTGACTGTGGAATACCTTGCGGAATATTGCCTTTGAATCATCTGAACACCCTTTGCTGGTGCTCCGGTATTGCCTTCCCGTTTGTACCGAACAGGATGCCTTTTTTTTCAGCACCACGTCCGAAGGTTGCCAACCGATTGAGGGGGTGGTGGGGAAACCGGTGGGGGGGAGGATTCGTGTCCCCCCGGCGAGGAGGTCAGCCGGTATATTCCGGTTTCAACCCCATGCAGCCATCGCGATACCCACGAGCGAAAGCATGAACATTGCGGCAGCCGTTTCTACGGGCGATTTCTGCGATGGAATAATGATCGGGGAGTGACCCCGGTTGAGCGTTGTTGAAATGAATTTGGATCCCCATATGATATCCTCTCCCGTATTCCGCTTTCCTCGGTGCGCTGCTCGCAATCATACGATCTGCCAGAAGGAGATATTTCTGAAAATCCGCGTAAGTCATTCTTCCTCCCGCGCCCCGGCAATTAACAAGCTTCTCCAAATATTGTCGTCAAAGCCGGCTGAAATCTTTATCTGGCGTCGGGGTGGTTTCGTGCCTGCGGGTTCCTTGCGAGGGGTGTGACAGGATGGCGATCACCAATACCGGAAGAAGAGACTGGGGGTCTGACGGGGCCCGAAGGATCACACTTTCTGTAACCCTTTTCCAAAAATCGTAACCGGCCATCGTCCTTCCGCCCCGTTTTCGTTTCGCTAACCATTTGATTGTCTTAGGGTCCAATCCCGGAGACTCCGTCGGCACATCTATTGCTCTCCTGAATGTCCTCATTCGACAGATCTCATTCGGCGAGGATGCCCGAAGGGTTTTTACCGGGAACTGTGAACGATGGACTTCCTAATCGTTGATGTGGAGTGGTGTCCTGTCACAGACCAATGGATCATGATGAACGGAATGGAGGTGCAGCATGGGAAGGAGAGATTTCCTGATCGGAAACGTCACCGACGTAGTTGATGGAGAAACCATCAGCATGACGGTGGAACGAACCGGCGGGGGGAAACGATACGGGTACAGATACAATGTCCAGCAGAAGATCCAGATAAAAAGGCTCAGGTTGACCGATATCGCCTGGATGACCGGCATATTTACCCGACCACAGATAGAGAAGATGCTCAAAGGAAAACAGATATTGTGTCTTATCCGATCTCAGGATCCAGGGGGAAGCATCATCGCGGATGTCCAGTTGATTTAGTGGCATGGGATAGAGTCGCCCGACTCCCCAAGGTCGAGCGTTTCTCCGTTTGACTTCCTGGCCCCCGTGTGGGCAGGTGAGGTTAACGGAATACGATGGGAGAAAAGTACCTTACGGGAAACGGAAGGCGGGAAGGCCGTTGAAATAGGGAAATCCACAAATTATCTTGGAGCTTATTCTTCCGGAATGCCGGGAATGCTTTTGAAGTATTCTATTTTCTTCTCTCTGGCTTTTTTTTCACTACGGCCAAAAAGTGCGCCCAATACACCGCTGACAATAAAGAAGAGTGCTATCCACATTGGATCCGATAGATTCATGCTTTACTCCTCAATGGATTTGGAATCCTTCAAGATAATATGGTAGCCAACCTCTCAAGGTTCTTTTCGGCAGGGAAACAAAATATATTTAATGAAGCTGAGAAGGGTGGGGATAGGTAGTCCGTTCCGGTTACTGAGATAGCATCTCCGAAGAAACCGCACAGGTTTTATTGGCCGTCAGGGCGGGCGGAATTGACACAAATGGGATCATTGCTTTGGAGGATGCCTGAACTCCCACGGCGGCACCGGGTTCTTGTCTTGCCATAACCCGACCTTCTTCGTCTTCGCTTCCTGCTCTGCGAACTTGTTGCGTCCCCACGATCGGCGGACCCTGGAGCAACCGGCCGCTGCCGGCTACGACATCAAGCGGATCCAGCCGATCCCGCAGCGATGGCCGGAAAGGCAGACCGATATCATGCGAAAGAACCGAAAAGCTGGTAGAATACTTTTTCTTGTTGAGGGACGTTGAATGCACGACTATCTCGAAAAAGTGGTCGCAATCTTGAGGGAGATGTTTGGGAAGGCTCTGTCCCTCAGCGATATCGATCTGGCATTTTTCCTTGGCGTCATCATGGCCAGCTTTCTCTGGTTTATCGCCTCATACATTGAATCCCTTCTGGATGAGAGGAAGAGGAATAAATTTTTCCAGATCGAGAGGGAACTTTTCGGTATTCAGGAAACCGATGAAACGGGGGAACAAGGAGGAAAACCCGAAATTGATGCTTCCCGCCAGCAGTTATTCTGGGATGATCCGCCGGAGAAGGGAACTACAAAGGAAAAAGGGCATGAGCTGGAGTAGCCAAACACAGGAAAGTGATGACCTACCCCCCCTCCTCCCTTTTTTGTGCCAACTGGACGAGAGGACTTTCGGCTAATTCTTTTCCCTTGGAACCGGCCCAAGATTGCCGGCAGAGTGGAGCGAAACCGCAGCGTTGAGCTGGTGGAGTTTCCTCATTCTACGATTTTCGTGTCCGTGGGATGGCCGTGAGACAGGTTTTTTCGGGGGGCGACTTTATTCCCCTTGCCGATCCGGCAGGGAAGCGGACTTCAAAGGCCCGGGTGCGGCTCACTTCTCCTTCGACTTGTCCCTTGCCTTCTCCCCGGCCAGTGCATCTATTGCGGCCTTGACGCAGACTCCGTCCTGCTCGGGTCGTGCGCCGCTCACGGCGATCGCGCCGACGATCCGGCCGTCCTCGATCAGCGGGATCCCCCCCTCGATCAGCAGGGCGCCGGGCAGACTGAGGTTTTGCAGGCGACCTTCCACGATCCGGTCCTCGAGCAGTTTGGTCGAACGCTTGAAGCCCACGGCTGTGCGCGCTTTCTCGATCGCGATGTCGGAGCTGGCGGTCTGGGTGCCGTCCATTCGCTCGAAGTACACCAGTACTCCGCCCGGATCGACGACCGCAACGGCCACGGTCCAACCGTTCTTCTTCCCCTCGGCGATAGCCGCAGCGGTCGCCTTGCGCGCCGTCCCGATGGAAACGGGAGCGCCGTATGGGTTTGCAAGGTGCTGCGTGAAAAGGGGATCGCCCGGGTCCGAAGGCTTTTGATCGGTAGGGTAAACGGTTGTTTTCTTCATGGTTCCTCCGAGGCTGAAGGTTTACGGAATGAAGAACTGTCGATGGACAAGCAGGGTAAATGGAAAAAGATGAATGGAATTTATCTAACGGTGAGGAAAATTGCAAGGGATAGGTTCCCGTGTCCGTGGAATGTCCGTGGACAGAAAACGAGATAATATTATATTCATGTTTACAGCAGGTTATATAAGCCGGAACATCACCCCCTCATAAGCACCCGGTAGGGTGGGGGACGGTTCGCTTTTTTGTTCCGGGTCCCATCGGAATATAGTATTTAGATATTTTGATCTAAGTTCCCTAAATAAATAGTTTTATTATTCCTTTCTCATACTGAGTTGTATGTTCTTTGGCCAGCCCACATCCATGACATACAGTTGTTTCTTTTCCGCTGTATATACCGCATGCGCATATCAATTCGGAATCGTCGCGAACTTGGGAAACCGTCGAATATTTATATTTTGAAAATACAATTCCACACTTGGCGCATTCTATCGGTCCATACAAATTTTCGTGTTTACATTTTGGGCAAACAGTTCTCGTTTCCATCGGGGATTCTCCTGTTTCAAAATATAACTACTGTACATCTATACTTATCGGACGTGGAACAGGGAAATTTATTTTTTCTTTCGCTGTTCCAGGACTCTCACAGTTTTATTTCCCGGATGGACCAAAACAAAGGGACAGGGTCAATAGACGCGACGGGAGAGGGGGGCAGGTTGCTGTCAGAAGGTATCGTCGCCCTCAAGTCATTCTGGTGAGCATTTTCGGGTATTATGGCAACAGGNNCGTGGTGCTCGAAGCCGAACTCCTAGAGACGCCCACGGCGGAGGCAATCTGGAATGCCTTGCCGTTCACCTCCAAGGCGAATACCTGGGGCGAGGAGGTTTATTTCTCCACTCCGGTCAAGGGGAAACGGGAGTCCGACGCCCGGGATGTCGTCGAGCCCGGCGAGCTCGCTTTCTGGGTTGAAGGCGATTCCATCGCAATCGGGTTCGGCCGTACGCCCGTATCCCGCGGCGAGGAAATCCGCCTCGCGGCCCGGACCAATATCTGGGGCAAGGCCAAGGGCGATGTGAAGCAACTCCAATCGGTCCAATCGGGTGCGCCGATCAAGGTCGAGAGGGCCGGTTAGGTCCCGCCGGTCTCTCGGTTTGAACGGCGGNNGGCACCCCTGGACGTTGCCACGCGACGTCCATCGATTCCTAATTCACACCCATTTCGTCCGTTATCGATTTTTCCTGTTCCTCCGTTAACCATCCCTTCTCCCGGAAGATTCTCCCCAGACGGCGGTGCGGTCTTCCTGACAAGTTGTCATCTACCTGCTCCGCGAGGGCTTCCTGGATCTGTTCTTTCGTCACATAACTTCGTTGGTAAGCGATGCTCCCAAAGCGGAAATATTCAATGACCGGATTCATCTCGTTATCGTCTTTCCCTCTTCCTGTGTTCATTTCGTTTCCCTCCTTTCACGATGGCGGTCTTCGACCACGTCGTTTTGTCATCGTCCGACAGCACATAGGCAAGCCATGGCGTCGATGACTTGTCCAAAGAACAGGAAGCGACCCACGGCCACTGCTCCTTGTCCTGCAGGTGGGCGCGACTTCGGCCCCGGAGCATCGGTTCCGGCGGGTACCGCCGCTTGCCAGGGACGGTTATCGATCGTCATGGGCATGCCCCCGATTGCCGCTATTCTGATGGTACTTGCGGTCGTGGCGGTCCCCGTGCCGGCCATCATCGTAGGTCTTCTTGTAATGGGCCTTTTTCCACTGTCCATAGGGAACAGGCTTTACCTTCTTGTAGCGGGCCCGGTAATCCCTCGGGACCCTGACGACCTGGACCGGAACGTGGCGGTGCTCCACGACGATCCAAGGGCCGTTGTACACCCGGGANNTCCATCGGCAACGAAATAGACCCCCGACCCCGGGATCAGGGCGACCACGGCGGGTTCCGCCACGACCACGGGCGGAGAGCCGACGTTGATGTTAAAATTGACCTCTGCCAGTCCGCGTTTCGGCGGGCATGACAGGAGAATGACGACGAAAATCGACAAAATTCCCATCGATGTCCAACGACCTTTCATACAGGCCTCCTTTTCGCTCCCGTTCTCCAGGCGCATAGTTCCATCAGCGACATGCGCCGATGGCTCGGCGTATCCATTCTTATCGGCGAACCGGGACGTCAGCTTTACCATATGGGTGTGATAATGGTTCCTTGCAACCTTCCTCGCCAAGAGGTACATTTCAGTCATTGTTTTTCGTTAACCTCACCTACCCACACATCACCGGTTCCTCATCCCGTGGATCTCAGACCTGCGGGGATATGGAATGGTGAGCACCAAAGGTTCTTTGCCCCTTGACGGGAAGGTGTCCCCGATCTGTCCTGTTCGGAGCGATATCTTGGGAACCACGATGATGGAGAAGAATGGTCGAGCCGCTGGTAAGGAGTATTGAATGCAAGACTATCTCGAACAATCGGCCGCAATCATAGAGGCGTTGCGCAGGATGGGTTCGTCGTTGAGCGCTTTCGAGCAGGTTATGTTTATAGGGGTCGTTATATTGGCCTCCCTCGCATTCATCGCCATATGCATCGGTTGGGTGCGGGACAAGCGGAAGAAGAAGAAACATTTTCTGTTGGAGAGGGAACTGTATAGAGTCCCGGAAACCGATGGCATGCGCAAAGGGGAAAGAAGGACGGTAATCGATGCTTTCCGCATCCGGTTTCCCTTGGATGATCCTCCGGAGAAGAGAACTGCCGCTGATGACCGGATGGACGCTCCCGTTGCGGAATCGGANNCCACCGGATCCGCACCGGCGACATCCTGTCGGTGGACGGATACCTGGGGATCGTCACCCGTTGGGGAGGCTAAAGGGATTTCACGACATCCCGGGTAAGGCAGCGACAAGCCCGGTCAGCGTCCGCCCGTCTCCCCGTACCCCGTCAGTTCGACGTATCCTTCCCCCTCTGCCGGTCCTCCGCGGGAAGTTCCGTGCACCTCGACCGCCCCTTCCCAATACCGGACGGTGGTCCTCAGTTCCTGGTCCGCGACGCGGGGGACGACCTCCAAATCCAGCCTTTCGGACGGGACCAGCAGGCGCCAGCGGGACGGATATCGCGCAC
>DOTC01000077.1 GCA_003513855.1 Deltaproteobacteria bacterium
GGACCGCATGCTCGCCCTCGAGCGGGTCGAACTCAAGGCGAGGTAGGCGATGGGACCCCTATCCGGGTGGAAAACGTTTCCGCAGGCCCCGGGCGTCTACCTCATGTCGGACGCACGGGGGAAGGTCCTCTACGTCGGGAAAGCCAAGAACCTGAGGGCCCGCCTTCACCAGTACGCGATCGGCAGCGGGGACGGCCGCCCCCAGATTCCCCACCTGCTCGGCCGGACGTCGTCCGTGCGGTGCATCGTGACCTCCTCGGAGAAGGAGGCCCTTCTCCTCGAGAACACGCTGATCAAGGAACACCGTCCCCCGTTCAATATCTTCCTGCGGGACGACAAGGAGTATCTCCTCCTGCGGATCGACCGGAAAGAGGCGTATCCCCGGCCCGAGCTGGTCCGCCGGGTGGCAAAGGACGGGGCGATGTATTTCGGGCCGTTTTCCTCCGCCCGCGGGATCCGGGAAACGCTCCGGATCCTGTACCGTTTTTTCCCCCTCTGCTCCTGCTCCCGGAAGAAATTCGCCTCCCGCACGCGCCCGTGCCTCAATCACCAGATGGGAAGGTGCGCGGGGGCGTGCGCCGGCATGATCTCCCGGGAAGAGTACCTGCCCATCGTCGACGATGCCGTGCGCTTCCTCCGGGGGAATTATCGCGATCTCCTGAAGGGGTGGAGGACGGAAATGACCGGGCTCGCGAGGGGGATGAGGTTCGAAGAGGCGGCCAGGCTCCGCGACCGGATCACCGTCGTGGAGAATACCCTTGTCCGGCAGCGGGTCGTGCGTGCGGTTCCCGGCGAGGTGGACACCATCGGCTGGTTCCGGGAAGGGGACGAGGGAACCGCGGCGATCCTCCACATCCGGGAAGGCCGGCTCTCGGACGCCCATTCCTATCATTTCCGGGCAGCGGGGGGGGAGGACGAGGCGATCACCTCCTTTCTCCTCCAGCACTACTCCGAAGGGGTCTACTTCCCGGGGGAGATCCTGCTGCCTCACGCGATCCCGGATCCGAAGCCGGTTTCCTCCCTCCTCTCGGAGCGGGCGGGCAGGCCGGTCGTCGTCCGGGTCCCCGGCAAAGGGGAGAGGGCACGCCTCGTGGAGCTTGCGAACCGGAACGCGGCGGAGGCAAACCGGATGCGGAAGGAGAAGGAGGCGGACTACGAGCGGCTGTCGGCAAGGCTCGCCTCCCTTTGCCGGCTCCCCGGCCCCCCCGTTCGGATCGAGGGGTTCGACATATCGAACATCGGGGGGGCCGAGCCGACGGGCTCGATGGTGACGTTCATCGGCGGGCGGGCGGTCAAGAAATGGTACCGGAAGTTCGCGGTCCGCGGGACCACGGGCCAGGACGATTTCGCGATGATGGAGGAGGTGGTGCGGCGGCGCTTCGGGCACGACGAGGATTTCGGGGGGATGCCGGATCTCGTTCTGATCGACGGCGGGAAGGGACAGCTGTCCTCCGCCCTGGCCGCGATGGACGCTGCCGGGTACGGCTTCGTCCCTGTCGTCTCGCTCGCCAAGGAGCGTGTAAGGGGTGGACAGACGGTCTCCCGCGAGAGGATCTTTCTTCCCGGCCGGAAGAATCCGGTCGTCCTTTCTCGGAACGACCCGGTCCTGCTCCTCCTGATGCGGATCCGGGACGAGGCCCACCGGTTCGCGCTTTCCTACCACCGCACACGGCGGGCGAAGCAGTTCACCGGGCAAACGTAAGGGGCGTTTGAGAACTTTTCCCTTCCGGGCGCTCCCGCAACGGGGGGCGACGACCGGCTTCCGCATCATCGGAGGGGCCCCCTCGATTCCCCGTGAGGGAACGGGGGTTGCAATCTCCAAGGCATGGGTCATCCGTTCCGGGGAATGAGCGATGTTTCCCTTCTGTCCCTCCCGCTCCTGCTCGGGTTCTTTCTCGGTCTGTCGGCGGGGCCGTGCCGTGCCGCCTTGGTCGCCGGTTTTCTCTTCCTCTGTCTCCTCCTGATCGTGTTCCGCCGATCCCCGGTGTTTTCCGCGTATGCCGTGGCGGCCCTCTGTGGCGTCCTGGCCGCCGGGCGGATTCCCCTTCTCGAACCGGAGCTGGTCCGGCCGTTTCTCGGGGAAGAGGTCGTTCTTCGCGGGGTTGTCTCCCAGATCCGTCACACCGATGCGGGATGGAGCGGGGTCGTGGAGGGGGCCTCGGTATCGACACTTGATGGGTCCCGCTCGATCCGGCCCGGCCGACTGCTCCTGTCGGTTTGGAACCCGGACGCAGCCGTATCGTTCCCGGCCGAGGTCCGGGCGACGGGTCGCCTGCACACGATAAGGAGCCTTGGGAATCCCGGGGAGATCCCCCGGGAGTGGGCCGCCCTGGCGCTGCGCGTCCAGTACCGGTTCGACGCGGACCTGTCCCGGACCGTCTTCCTTCCGGTAAAGAGCGGAACCGGGGGGCTCATGGGCCCGTTTCGACGCGCCCGCGCGCGAGCGGGGCAGTGGATCTCCCACCACGCCGGCGATTCCGACGGCGCCCTCTATCTCCGCGCCGTGGCGACGGGGGAGAGCCCACCCCCATCCCATCCTTTGGTCACCCTCCTTCGGAGAACGGGCCTCGCCCACCTGCTGGCGATCTCGGGGGTGCACGTGGTCCTTTTCTTCTCGGTCCAGTCGTATCTGGTCCGGCTTGCACTCTGGATCGCTCGCCGCAGGCACGGGTCTCCGGACCTGAACAAGGTTTCCTCCCTCCTTGCCCTGCCTGCCTGCTGGGCGTACGCCCTGATGGCCGGGTCGCCGGTTTCCGCGATCCGTGCCGCCGGCATGCTCAGCGTTGTCGTGTGCCTCCGGCATCTCCTCGGGGTTCGAGGGTCGGGCGCCGCATGGACGGTTCTTTTCCTGTCCACTCTCGCCTGCGCCCCTTCAATGATCGTTTCCCCTTCGTTTCTGCTTTCCTACGGCGCCTCCTTCTTCCTGATCGCCGCCTTCGCGGGAAAAAGGCGAAACGGGCCGCCCCCGTTGCCTTTCCATCGGAAGGCCGCCGGATGGGCAAGGAACGCCGTGGTCGCGTCCGCGATGGCTTTTCTGGGGACGTTGCCGGTGTCCGCAGCGTTTTTCGAACGTCTCCCGGCAGGCGCGATCCTGTGGAACGTCCTGTTCCTTCCCGTGCTCGGGACCGTCGGCGTGTGCGGGGCGTTTCTCGGGGTGGCGGGAGGCGTTTTTTCGGTCGACCTTCTCGGGGGTACCGTCGGCATGGCCGCGCAGGTCCTGAACGGCTCCCTCGCGGTTCTTGCCCGCGCTTCCGCAAACGGGTCCGGCTGGGTTCCCCTTCCCCCCTCCGGGATCGCCGCACCGATTGTCTGTACGGGGGGGGCCGCTTTCGGATCCCTGTGGCTCCGCAGCCGCGGGAGGGAACCGTGGCCTGCGGTTGCCGTTGCCAGTGCCGTCTTCCTCGCCTGGGTCCACATTCCGTATGC
>DOTC01000053.1:0-1615 GCA_003513855.1 Deltaproteobacteria bacterium
CAGGTCCTTCCTCGCTCCACAGGCGGCCTCGTCGACCCCCCCCCGCATCGCCTAGGGCCCCCGGGAGAGAGGTCCGGAAGTCGCGATCACTTCCCGGGCGCGGCGGGCGTCCCTTGCGGGGCGGGGGCCTGCGGAGCCGTCCCGCCCGGCCCTGCGGGGGATCCCTGCGGCAGCGAAGGCAACGCGGGCTGGCCGACCGGCGCCGGCGTCGTCTGGGCGGGGATGTTTCCCTTCATGATGCTGGACGTGGGCCTGTTCCCCGAAAAGTACGCCAGGAACAGGGACGTGAACATGAAGATGACCGCGGCCGCGGCCGTCATCTTGCCCAGGAAGCTGGTGGGACCGCTCGANNGCCCCGCCGACGAGCGCCCCGTCGATGTCCTCCTGCCCCATGAGCTCGGCGGCGTTCTCGGGCTTGACGGATCCCCCGTAGAGGATCCTCACGGCGCCCGCCGCCGCCTCCCCCCACATCTGCTTCAGTGTATCACGGAGGAAGGCGTGGACCTCCTGGGCCTGCGCGGGCGTCGCCGTCTTCCCCGTCCCGATGGCCCAGACGGGCTCGTACGCCACGAGGATCCTCTCCGCGGCCGAACCCGGCACCTCCGCAAGCCCGGCGCGGATCTGCCGTTCCACCACCTCGATCGTGCGGCCCGACTCGCGCTCGGCCAGCGTTTCCCCCAGGCACAGGATCGGGACGAGCCCCGCGGCGAGGGCGGCGCGGACCTTCCGGTTCACGAACTCGTCGGTCTCCGCGAAATAGTGCCGCCGCTCGGAGTGCCCGACGATGGCGTAGGCGGCCCCCGTGTCCCGCACCATAGGGGCGGAGACCTCCCCCGTGTACGCCCCCTCCCCGGCGAAGTGGACGTTCTGCGACGCCACGCCGATCCCGGTGCCGCGCGTCAGGGCCGCGACGGCCGCGAGGGAAGGGAAGGGGGGGGCCAGGACGATCTCCACGCCTTCCGCATCCTGTACCAGGGGAAGGAACTCGCGGACGAAATCGCCGGCTTCGTCCGCGGTCTTGTACATCTTCCAGTTGCCGGCGATGACCGGGGTGCGCATCCCCCTACGCCGCCCCTGCCACGTGCTTGGCGAGGTCCACCGTGCGGCAGGAGTATCCCCACTCGTTGTCGTACCAGGCGAGCACCTTCACCATCTTCCCCTCGATCACCTTGGTGGAAAGGGCGTCGAACTCCGCGGAGTAGGAGGTGTGGTTGAAGTCGACGGAGACCAGCGGCTCGTCGACGTACTGGAGGATTCCCTTCAGCGGCCCTTCCGCCGCCTTTTTGACCGCCGCGTTGACCTGTTCCGCGGTGGCCGGCCTCGACAGCTCCACCGTCAGGTCGACCACGGAGACGTTGGACGTCGGGACGCGGATCGCCATCCCGTCGAGCTTCCCCTTCAGCTCCGGGATCACGAGCGCCACCGCCTTCGCGGCGCCGGTGGTGGTCGGGATCATCGACAGCGCCGCCGCGCGGGCCCTGCGCAGGTCCTTGTGGGGGAGGTCGAGGATCTTCTGGTCGTTGGTGTACGCGTGGATCGTGGTCATGAGGCCCCGCTCGATGCCGAAGGCGTCGAGGAGCACCTTCGCGACGGGCGCCAGGCAGTTCGTCGTGCA
>DOTC01000053.1:1623-7596 GCA_003513855.1 Deltaproteobacteria bacterium
CCGCCTCCCCGAACCGCCCGTGCACGGAGTCGTACTTCAGGAGGTGGGCAAGCGTTTTCGCGTCGGTGATGTCGTTGACGGCCACGATGGTAAGCGCGGGGTCCTTGTATGCCGCGCGGAAGAAAAGACGTCCGATCCGTCCGAACCCGTTGATCCCGACTTTGACGGCCATGTCGCATCCTCCTGGCAGGGTGGGTTGGTCAAAAGGGCGAAAGAAAATATGAAATTATACCTTTTTCCCTCCCCCTGTCAATTCTTCCCCAAAAGGGGACGTTCTTAAACTTTTTCATGCCAGTCCCTTCCATTATGTAAAGGGAACGGGGGCCGATGATCGGCGTCGCCTCCGGGGCACCGCTCGCGGATCGAACCGGCGCTCCCCCCCGCGGGATCCGCCTGCGGCGGATGCATCAACAGTGTGCCCCGCTGCGAGGGTGCGAGCCACGATCCGCCCCCAGTCCCGGGCGCCGGATCCCCGGAAAGCCCGCAGAGATGTCTCCGGACCGGTGTCTCTGTATAATGAAGGCGCTTCGAAGAATGCGGGGAGGCGCGGGGATGGCCGGCAGACCGAAGGTGGTGGTTACGCGGACGTTGCCCGGTGGCTCCCTGTCCCGGCGGTCCTCGCGGGGGGGGATTCCCCGTGCCCGGTCAATTGATGCCGAACCCTTTCCGCCTCAGGAGTTCGACCGGGTCGAAGCCGCCGGTCTTGGAGAAGGGGATCCGGACGACGCCGACCATCGGGGCCCGCATGCCGACCGACCCGTTGAACTCGTAGGCGACTTTCCGGCCGAGCAGGCTGTCCCGGCAGGCGTTCACGAAGGACTCGGGCAGGATGGAGAAGGGAACCTTCACCACCGTCAGCCCCGATGCCCCGAGGCGGATCTCCTCGCGGTGCTCCCCTTGCGCGACCGTTTCCCGCCCGATGATCGCGGAATAGGCGACGTAGGCGACGTCCAGGGGGTAGTCGTTCGGGTTGTCCACCTCGAGGCTTAGGGTGAAATCCCACGGCTTGCGGGGATCGGAGAGCGGGTTCGACGTCAGCGCCACGTCGATCAGCCGGACCTTCGGCGTCTTGAACGCTTCCTTGACCAGGCCCCGGCAGGAAAGCGGGAACACCGCGAGAGGCAGGAGAAGAAGGAGGTAGATCCGTTTGGCCTTGCGCATCTCCGATATCCGGGTTCCCCTGGGGTTTCCGGAAGAGGACCTCCTCTCGAGAGTTCTTCTCATTATAGGGGTTCCCCCGGACGAGGTGGGGCATTTTTCCGTGGCCCGTTGCGGGGTGGACGCCAGGCGGAAAGGGGCGATCCGGCGCGTCTACGCGGTGGACCTCTCCCTGCGCTCCTCCGCTCTCGAGGAGGCGGTGTGCTCCCGGGTCGCCTCCGCCCGCCGTCACCTCCCCGCGCCCGACCCGTTCCCCCGCTCCCCCGTTAGTCCCCCCGCCGTGCGGCCGATCGTGGTGGGGTCCGGCCCGGCCGGGCTGTTCGCCGCCCTCACCCTTGCCCGGTACGGCGCGCCGCCGATCGTGCTGGAGAGGGGGCAACCCGTCGAGGAGCGTTCCCGGCAGGTTGCGGCCTTCTGGAAGAAGGGGGAACTGGACACGGAGAGCAACGTGCCGTTCGGGGAGGGCGGGGCGGGAACGTTTTCCGACGGGAAGCTGACCACGAGGATCGGGGACCCGCTGGTCGAGCATGTGATCGGTGCCTTCGCGGAATGGTCCGGCCTTCCCGGCCTGCCCCGGGAGGCGAAGCCGCACGTGGGAACCGATCGCCTCCGGAGATTCTGCATCCGGATGCGGGAGGAGCTTCGATCCCTCGGAGCCGAGGTCCGGTTCGGCGCGCGGGTGGACGGGATCGGGGAAGGGGGCGGGTCCGTCCGTTCGGTTTTGCTGTCCACCGGCGAGGAGCTCCCCTGCGAGGAGCTGGTGCTCGCGGTCGGGCACTCCGCGCGGGACACGGTCCGGATGCTCCTTGCCAGGGGCGTCCGGATGTCCGCGAAGGCGTTCGCCGTCGGGTTTCGCGTGGAGCACCCCCAGGAGCTGATCGACAGGATCCAGTACGGGAAGATGGCGGGAAATCCGGCCCTGCCCCCCGCCGACTACCGTCTGGCGGTGCGCGCCCCCTCCGGGCGCGGCGTCTACTCCTTCTGCATGTGTCCCGGGGGAGAGGTGATGACCGCCTCGTCCGCGCCGGGGGAATTGCCGGTGAACGGGATGAGCGCCCATGCGAGGAGTTCGGGGTTCGCCAACAGCGGGATCGTGGCGGCCGTCACGGAGAAGGATTTCGGGACGGGCGACGTCCTGGCGGGCCTCTCCCTGCAGAAGACCCTCGAGGCCCGCGCGTTCCGGAAAGGGGGCGGGGATTTCGGCGTCCCCGCCATGAACCTGTCGGCGTTCGTCACGGGGAGGAACCTCAACCTCGCGCGGGGAAAGGCGCTGGCCCCCCGGGTCGCACGGGCGAACCTCGCCGGCATTCTGCCCCCCCGGGTGGAGGAGGATATCCGGTACGGCCTGGCAAGGTTCGGGGAGTCGATGCGCGGGTTCCTCACCCAGGAGGGAACCTTGTACGCGGTCGAGTCCCGCACCTCCTCCCCGGTCCGCATCGAGCGGCAGAATTATGAGTCGGTCACGGTGAAAGGCCTGTATCCTGTGGGGGAGGGGTCGGGGCACGCGGGCGGGATCGTCTCTTCCGCGGTGGACGGGATCCGCGCGGCGCTCCGCATCCTGGAGAAACTCTCCGGACAAAGGACGGGATAAGCGATGCCCAAAGCAAAGTTCGTGAAGGACATCAAGGAAGGGGAACAGGTCAAGGATCTCTTCCTGGTGAGCAACAAGGCGGTGCTCGTGAGCAACTCCGGGAAGCCGTACATCACCCTCGCCCTGCGCGACCGGACGGGCCAGGTGGAGTGCCGCGTCTGGGACCGCGCCGAGGAGATGGCGAAGCGGTTCGACCGGGACGACATCGTGGAGGCGGTCGGGAGCGCCATCCAGTACCAGGGGCGCATCCAGCTCAAGGTCCACGATGTCCGGAAAGCGGACGAGGAGGCGGACCTCGCCGATTTCCTCCCCGTGACGAGGAAGGGAATCGAGCCGCTCTGGAAGGAACTGCGGGGGCTGGTGGGGGGGATCACGGACCCGGACCTCTCCCGGCTGCTCGAAAGGATCTTCCCGGACCCCCCGGAAACGGAGACGGCGAGCAGGTTCCGGCAGGCCCCGGGGGGGAAGACCATGCACCACGACTACATCGGCGGTCTCCTGGAGCACACGGTGTCGGTTGCCGTGATCTGCCGATTCCTGTCCGGGCATTACGAAGGGGTGGACGCGGACATGCTGACCGCCGGCGCCCTCCTCCACGACATCGGGAAGGTGGGGGAGCTCTCCTACGACGGGGCGTTCGACTATACGGACGAGGGCCGCCTGCTCGGCCACCTGTACATGGGCGCCGAGTGGGTAGCCGGGGAGTGCGCGCGGATCGAGGGGTTCCCCGCCGACAAGACGATGCTCCTCAAGCACATGATCCTCTCCCACCACGGGGAGCTCGAGTACGGCTCCCCGAAGCGGCCCAAGACGCTCGAGGCGATCCTCCTGCACTTCGTCGAGAACATGGACTCGAAGGCCAACGCCTTCCTCGAGTCGATGGAGGAGCTGCGGGAGGGGGCGGCCTGGACCGACTACCAGCGGATGTTCGAGAGATACCTCTACGCGGGAAAGAAGAGGGGGTGAACGGCCCGCCGGGAAGGGGAGGACGGAAGAAAGGCGGCGCCATCGTCCGCCGGACGGCGCTCCTCCTGGCCATCGGCCTGGCGGCCCTGTACCTTGCCTCCCCGATCTTCGCCGGGGAGGGGGCGGATCCGGGGAAAAAGAGCTTCCTGTGGATGGTCCGGGCGGAGAAGGGCACCGTCCATCTGCTCGGTTCGATCCACCTCCTGAAGAGGGAGATGTTCCCCCTGGACCGCAAGATCGAGGAGGCCTTCGAGCGGTCCGACGTCCTGGCCGTGGAGGCCAACGTGAGAGACGGATCGGGGAACGAGCGGCAGAGGCGGCTGCTTCAGGGAGCGCTCTATCCCGGGGACGACACGATCGAGAATCACATCTCGAAGGAGACGGTCGAACTGCTGAGGCGCCGATTCCCCGACCTTCCTATGGACCGCATGAACCGGTTCAAGCCGTGGGCCCTCGCGATGACGATCGCCGTGCTCGAATACAAAAAGTTGGGGCTGGACTACGAGTACGGGGTCGACGTCTACTTTCTCGACAAGGCATTGAACGGCAAGAAGATACGGGAGCTCGAGAACCCCGATTCCGTGATCGCCACGCTCGACGGGTTTTCCGACGAGTACCAGGACCTGTTTCTCCGGTACACCCTTCTGGAGCTGGACACGGTCGGGGAACAGACGGACCGGATCATCCGCGCGTGGGCAGGAGGAGACGCGGCGACCATGGAGGAGATCCTCCTGGAGAACATTCACGAGCACCCCGGGCTGATGCCCGTGTTCGACGCCCTCTTTTTCCAAAGGAACGGGAAGATGGCGGCGAAGATCGAGGGGTACCTGAAGGAGGGGGGGGAGTTCTTCGTCGTCGTGGGGGCCGGCCACCTCGTGGGGGAGAAGGGGATCATCGAACTGCTGCGGAGAAGGGGGTTTTCCGTCGAGCAGCAGTGACGGCCCCCGGAGATTCCCGGGGGAGGCGCGAAGGGCGGCTAGTTCCCGGCGATCAGAGCCTCATACAACGAATTAAGGTGTCTATCTGGCCCCGATTATTTCCCTCCAATCTGTCCGCTATCTGTCACTTTCCATAGTTTAAGCTGATTCCAAATGCGGGGCCGTATGGGTGTCTCCCGCGCATCCCGTTGATGGCCAGATACCCAAAGGCCTCTGTCCTCCGTTAACCAACATAAATAGCCTACAAGCAACCGGCATCCTTCAGACAACCGTTTTCCCTTCCGATAAGGGGGGGATGGGATGGTTCTCCATATTCCCAGAACGGTTTCCTATTCCCTCTATTCTTCCGATTTGAGCCAATTCCGGCCCCCCTAATCGCACTCGCAAAATATTGGTTCCTTTTCACGGCACGCCTTTGCTTAGCCCAATGGGGGCACCCAGAGATGATCTCCCCTCTTTATCTATTGGGGAAGTCAGGAAGGCAGGAAATCGCAATGAGAAAAATCCTTATCACATATCTCCCCGCTTCATTGCTCTTGGCTATTCTGGCAATGGTCCTTTTCACGTGTGGAGGTGGTGGAGATGGTGGTGGCGGAGTGAGCAGTACAGCCACATTGACCGGCCTTTCCATCGACGGCCCGTCGTCGATGCCCGTGAACGGTACAGCCACCTACACGGCGATGGCGAGTTGGGACGACAATACAACATCTGTGGTGACACCGAACTGGGACGTCGATCTGCAAATGGCCTCGATCACTCCAGGCGGGGTGCTATCTTGCCAGGATATCGCCAGCAATCAGACGGCGACAATTACAGCCAACTATTCCTCCGGAGGGATCACCGAAACGGACACAATGGATGTGACCATCGTCAACGGAACACCCGTTGCATGGCAACCCAATTGGGTTACAGGATCGGCATGGTTTGAGGAGAATATCGGCGCAGGGGATGTTTATAGCTCCTATCTATATATGTTCAATAGCGATTCCTCGTTCCGGCGGTATGGTTATGAGAACCCTCCTGATACAAGCGATTACGTTACCGGGTCCTGGAGCATCGCGTCCGGGAATTTGATTCTAACCATCCCAGGGCAGGGGACGATTACGGTGACCCTCTTGGTTGATCCCTTTATTTTAGCTCAGGTATCGGTCGACGAAGGAACCGGAACTCCATACAACACGACCTGGGAGTGGACCGGGCCAGGCCCCTACCCGTTCGACGAATCCCTTATTCCTGGGACCTATGTCAATCAATTTGGGGATACATGGATTTTTAATTCCAACGGGACGGGGTCCACTACCGGCGATGGAGGGTGGACAT
>DOTC01000147.1 GCA_003513855.1 Deltaproteobacteria bacterium
GCGTCTGCCAGTTCCGCCACTCCGGCCGGAAAGTAAAGCAACGTCCCCTATTGGGGCAGTTATTTTTATACACGCGAAGGGGGAAAAATCCAAGCGTTCCCCCGGGGCGGGCGGTTGGTCGCGCACGGCGATTTGGGGTAGAGTAGGGGCGTGAGCTTTCTCGACATCATCATCATCGCCCTGTGCCTCGGGTTCGCCGTCTACGGGATCTTCCAGGGGGTGATCCGCCAGATCTTCTCCTGGGGNNGTGCGCAGCTCGGAGCTCTCGGGGACCGACCGGGCCGCCGGGATGGTGGCGGGGTTCGTGAAGGGCGCCCTCCTCTCGGTGCTCCTCGTCTTCGTGCTGGTCATCATTCTCCCGAAAGACACCGCGTTCCTGCGGGAGTCGACGCTCGCCCCGACAGCGATGGAGGCCGCGCGGTGGATGGAGAAGCTCTTTCCGGAAAAGATCCGGGAAGGGTTTCGCGAGAAGATCCGCGAGATCCCCTCGCTGCCCGCCGTCAAGAACCTGGAGGCCGCCCCCCTTCAGCCGAAGAACCGGTCCAAAAAGTAGTTCCGCAGGCAGAGGGAGAGGTTCGACGCGATGTCCCGCTTGGCGTTGGTGAGGTAGATCCGCCGCTCCCAGGAGAAGGTCTCCTTCTCCACTCTCTCCATCTCCCCGTCGGCCATCCCCTCCGCGCGGAGCCCCTCCGAGAGAAGAGGCACGAGCTTGTCCTTCATCCGCAGGTGCGTGTCCACGAGGACGATGGCGAAGTC
This sequence comes from Deltaproteobacteria bacterium, assembly GCA_003513855.1. Classification (GTDB taxonomy): domain Bacteria; phylum Desulfobacterota; class Deferrimicrobia; order Deferrimicrobiales; family Deferrimicrobiaceae; genus CSP1-8. Next base: position 757 of record DOTC01000147.1, read on the forward strand.
CGGCGACAGCGTCTTCACCCGGGCGAGGAACGCCGACATCTCCTTCTGCTCGATATGCTTGGGCGGGGAGGTCTTCGTCTCCAGGTAGAGGAGCTTCCCGGCGACCAGCGCGAGGATGTCGAAATCCCCCCCGCACGGCAGGCCGGGGATCGTGACCCCCCAGAGGACGTCGGCGGCGAACTCCCGCCGGAGCGTCTCGGCGACGAACCACTCGAAGGTGTCCCCGAAATCGGTGACCGCCTCGGCCAGGAGGCGGATCTTCCCGCCCCGCATGCGCCGGATGAACCCGAGGCGCTCGACCTGCCGGGCCATCCGCTCCACGGAGTCCGGCGAGAAGAAGGGCCCGAGGCGCTCCGGCTGGTACCGGTCCCGCAGCGCGAGGATGTCGCGCAGGAAGAGGCGGAAGGCGTAGGATTGGAGAAGCCCGTAGAGGGATTCGCGGTCCTCCGGGTTGGAGAGGTAGGGCAAAAGCGTCCGGCTCTCCCCGGCGCAGTCGGGTGCGGGGATGCCGCGCTGGCGCAGCGCCCGGACTACCGGCGGGGGCCCGGGCTCCGGTTCCGGAGCGATCCCCCCCCGGTTGCTACCGTCGCCGGATCGCCTTCTGCGATGTCTTGATGGCACAGAGATCCGCGCACATCGTGCAGGCGGACTCGTCGGCCGTCGGCAGGCTTCCCCCGCGCAGCTCGCGCGCCCGCTCCGGGTCGAGCGACAGCTCGATCTGGCTCTTCCAGTCGAGGTTCCGCCTGGCGTCGGCCATCCGGTTGTCCCGGTCCATCGCGCCCGGGAGTTTCCGCGCGATGTCGGCGGCGTGGGCGGCGATGCGGGAGGTGATCACCCCTTCCTTCACGTCCCCGACCGACGGGAGCCGAAGGTGCTCGGACGGCGTCACGTAGCACAAAAAGTCCGCCCCGCTCCACGCGGCGATCGCCCCCCCGATCGCGGAGGTGATGTGGTCGTATCCCGGCGCGATGTCGGTGACCAGGGGGCCGAGAACGTAGAACGGCGCCCCGTGGCACAGGCGCTTCTGGAGCACCACGTTGGCCGCGATCTGGTCCATCGGCACGTGCCCCGGCCCCTCGATCATGACCTGCACGTCCTTCTCCCAGGCGCGCTCGGTGAGCTCGCCGAGCATCATCAGTTCGTGGACCTGCGCGCGGTCGGTCGCATCGGAGAGGCATCCCGGCCGCAGGCCGTCCCCCAGCGAGATGGTGATGTCGTACTCCCGGCAGATGTCGACCAGCCGGTCGTACTGCTCGTAGAACGGGTTCTCCCGGTCGTTGTAATCCATCCACTCCGCCAGCAGGGACCCGCCCCGGCTGACGATGTCCAGCCGGCGGCCTTCCCGGACCAGGCGCTCGAGGGCCTCCCGCGTCACCCCGCAGTGGACGGTCATGAAATCGACCCCGTCCTCGGCCTGCTTCACGATCCCCTCGAAGAAGTCGTCGGGGGTGAGCTCGACCCAGGACTTCCCCTTGCCGGCCGCGTCGGCGGCGGCCTGGTAGACGGGGACGGTCCCCACGGGCACGGGGCACTCGGCGAGGATCGCCTTGCGGATCTCGTCGATCGGCCCCCCCGTGGACAGGTCCATCACGGCGTCGGCGCCCGCCGCGACGGCGACCCGCGTCTTCTCCAGNNGCGACCGGCCGGATGTCCCTGCGCTTCCGGTTCCGGGGAAGGACGGCCCTCCCCGATGCGATGAGGCCCCGGAGTTTTTCCGGGGGGATCCCTTCCTCCGCGGCGGCAAGGGCCACCTGCGGCGAGAGGATCCCGTTCCTTGCGTTATGCAATAGCGTCATGGCTCACCTTCCTTGGCTTCCTCGTCTCCCGCCTTTCCGGCGGCGACTGGTTTCTCGCAACGGGCAACAAGTTCCGCCGCGGCACCCCGGGGGTCCGCCGCGGCCACGATCCCGGAGATCAGCGCGATGCCGAACGCGCCTGCCCCGATCACTTCCCCGGCGTTCTCCGCCTTGACCCCCCCCAGGGCGAAGACGGGGACGGCTGCCTCCCTGCACGCCGCAGCGAGGGCGGAAAGCCCCACCGGCGGCCCGTACGCGGCCTTCGACGGCGTCGGGTAGACCGGCCCGAACGTCACGAAGTCCGCCCCCCGGGCGACCGCCTCCCGCAGCTCGCGCGCGCCGTGCGTGGAGCAGCCGATGAGCGCCTCCTTCCCGAGGAGCCCCCGGGCGACCGACGCGGGGATCGAGGCCCCCCCGAGGTGAACGCCGTCGGCCCCGACGGCCAGGGCGACGTCGACGCGGTCGTTCACGAGAAGCCTGGCCCCGTACCTTGCCGTAAGATCCCGCATTCGTCCGGCGAGCCGGAAGAGCTCGCCCCCCGGAAGGTCCTTCTCCCGGAGCTGGACGGCGCGGATCCCGCCGTCGAGGGCCCCCGCGACGGCCCTTGCGATGTCGCCCCCCGGCGCCTGCCTGCGGTCGGTGATGAGGTAGACGCGGAAGTCGACCTTCACCGGCGCCTTTCCCTTTCCTAAAAGAACGTCCCGTCCAGCGGCGAGGACGCCGTGGCGTAGAGCTTCTTCGCGATCCTGCCTGCGAGGAACGCCTTCCTCCCCGCCGAGACCGCCTCCCGCATCGCCTCGGCCATCAGCACCGGGTNNTTCATCAGGACGCCGTCGCACCCGAGCTCCATCGCCACCGCCGCGTCGGACGCCGTTCCCACCCCCGCGTCCACGATCACCGGGACCTTCACGGTCTCCAGGATGATCCTGATGTTGAACGGGTTGCGGATCCCCAGCCCGGACCCGATCGGGGCCGCCAGAGGCATCACCGCGGCGCACCCCGCGTCCTCGAGCTTCTTCGCCATGATCGGGTCGTCGTTGGTGTACGGCAGGACGATGAACCCCTCCTTGACCAGCTGCTTCGCCGCCACCAGAAGCCCCTCCGTGTCGGGGAAGAGGGTCTTTTCGTCCCCGATCACCTCGAGCTTGACCATGTTCGACATCCCCGCCTCCCGGGCGAGGAAACAGGTGCGGACCGCGTCGTCCACCGTGTAGCAGGCGGCCGTGTTGGGAAGGAGGGTGTACTTTTTCGGATCGACGTGGTCCAGGAGGGACTCCTTGCTCCTGTCCAGGTTCACCCTCCGGACCGCCACCGTCACGATCTCGGCCCCCGAGGCCGTAAGGGCCCGGACCATGGACGGGTAATCCGGGTACTTCCCCGTGCCCACCAGGAGCCGGGACCGGAACGTCTTACCTCCCAAGGTAAACGGAGTGTCCATGCTCTATCCCCCTCCCACGAATGTCACGATCTCGATCCGGTCCCCCTCGCCCAGGACCGTGTCGGCGAACTCCGCCTTCCGGACGAGGGACCGGTTCCGTTCCACCGCCACGCGCGTCTCCGGCAGGGAGAGCTCGCGGAGGAGGAGAAGGACCGTCGACCCCTCCCCGATCTGCCGCGTCTCCCCGTTCACCACAATTTCCATGAGCTCCTCCGTCGCATCAGAAAAACAGGTCCTTCTCCCCCGCGATCACACGCGCGAGCTTCTGCGCGAACGCCCCGGCGAGGGGGGACCCTTCCATCTCCTTCGTTCCCTCCTCGACCGCGGCGAGACACTCCTCGCGCAGCCGGGGATCCTCCGCGGCCACGGCGTACTCGGCCAGCGTCAGCAGCGCGTTGGGGAGGCAGAACCCCCGGATGTGGCCGTCGGTCGCCATCTCCGTGAAGGTCTCTCCCGTGCGGTCGACCCGGTAGCAGCTGGTGCACAGGGAGGGAAGGTACCCGCGCCCGAGGATCATCCGGACGATCTCCTCGATCGGGCGGGTGTCGTCGAGCTCGAACTGCTCCGAGTCGGCGTGCCGCGCCTCCTGCGTGTATCCGCCCGGGTCGGTCTTCGACCCCGCGCTGATCTGCGAGGCGCCGATGTCGAGCACCCTTTCCCGCAGCGCCGCCGGTTCCCGCGTGGAGACGACGACGCCCGCCGGCGGGACGGCGAGCCGGTAGACGATCACGATCTTCTCGAACTCCCGGTCGGAGACCGGCCGGGGCGGCCTGGTCAGGGGGGCGCCAAACGCCCTCTTGAACCGGGGGACGGAGATCGTGTGCGGGAAGGCCCCGTGTGTCTCCAGAAGAAACTCCGCGTGCCGGATGACCGACAGGACCTCGAACCGGTAGTCGTACAGCCCGAGCAGCGCGCCGATCCCGACGTCCCGGAACCCCGCCCGCAGCGCCCGGTCCATGCAGGTCAGGCGCCAGGCGTAGTCCGCCTTCGGCCCGGAGGGGTGCATCTCCCGGTAGGTCTGCGGGTGGTACGTCTCCTGGAAGACCTGGTAGACTCCCGCGCCGGCCTCTTTGAGGAGCGCAAGCTCCTCCTCGGGCATCGGGGCGGCGTTCACGTGCAGGATGCGCATCCCCGTTTCGCGGTAGATCGCCCGCAGGACCTGCGCGAGGTACTCTGCGTCGGTCTTCCCCGGGTTCTCCCCGCTGACCAGCAGGAGGCGGTGGTACCCCTTCTTCTCCAGGAAGCGGGCCTCCCGGACCGCCTGTGCGGGGGAGAGGGTGATCCTCCGGGCTTCCCGGTTGACCTGGCGGAATCCGCAGTACAGACAGTTGTTGACGCAATCGTTGGAGAGGTAGAGGGGGGCGAACAGCACGATCCGCCGCCCGAAGATCTCTTCGCGCACGGACCGGGCCATCGCCGCGGCCTTCTCCCACACCATCGGGTCCGTGGTGGCCAGCAGGCGGGCGGCTTCCGGAAGGGTGAGTCTGCGCCGCGGGGTCAGGGACCCGAGCAGGGAAAGCGCCTCGCGCCGCCGGAAGGGCGCGGCCCCCTCGAGAAGCCGGGAGATCTCCTCCGCGGAGACGGGAAGGAGGTCGCCGTTCATCGGTTTGTTCTGTGGAAGCATCGTCTTCCTTCCCCCTTGGAAAAAAGAAAAACCGCACCAGGAAAGGTACGGTCCGGAGAGAACCACGCTCCCTGCGCCGGTATTATCCGGATCAGGTTCGACGGGTTGCCCGCGCGATGCGCGGACTCTCAGCGAAGAGCACCCCTGGCGTTTGTAAAACCATGGTATCTCCACCCCCCGCCGTTGTCAATCACGGGGCCTGGGGCAAGGCGAAAGCGGCCGCCCGTCTTTACTTGACGGGGGGGTTCAAGTAGACTTTCCGGGTAGATCGTGCCCATCCCGGTTGTTTGAAGGAGCGCCCGTTTGGCAAGACCCACCGTGGCGGAAATCCATCTCCCTGCACTGCGCCACAACGTCAGGACGGTCCGCTCCCTTCTTCCCCCCTCCACAAGGATCCTGGCGGTCGTCAAGGCCGACGCCTACGGGCACGGGTCGGTCCCCGTCGCCAGGGCGCTCGCGGAGGAAGGGGCGAGCATGTTCGGGGTGGTTACGGTGGAGGAGGGGATCGAGCTGCGCCGGGCCGGGATCGCCGGGCCGGTGTTGGTGCAGGGGGGCGTGGACGAGCCGCAGGCCGGGGAGGCCCGCGAATCCGGCCTTTCCGCCGCCGTGTTCGACCTGGGGCAGATCCCCTTCCTGAATCGCGCGGGCGAGCGGAGCGGGATCCCCTTTCCCGTGCACATCAAGATCGACACGGGAATGGGGCGCCTCGGCCTCCTCCGCGAGGCGACGAAGGCGGCGGTCGAGGCGATCGGGTCCGCGAAGTTCCTCCTCGTCGAGGGGGTCATGACCCACCTCTCCTCGGCCGACGGGAGCGCCGCGTCGGACGAGGAGTACACCCGGATGCAGCTTGCGTCGTTCGGCGAGGAGGTCCCCCTGGTCCGGAAAGCGTTCGGCGCGGCCGTGCGGGCCCATGCGCTGAACAGCGCGGGGATCCTGGCGTACCGGGAGCACGTCCACGACATGGTGCGCCCGGGGATCATCCTCTACGGGTCCCTGCCGGCGGAGGGGGTGGGCGCGGGCCTGGGGCTCAAGCCGGTGATGCGGCTCGTGACCAGGATCGTCTCGCTCAAGGATCTTCCCGACGGGCACCCGGTGAGCTACGGGCGGCACTTCCACTGCGCGGGGACGCGCAGGATCGCCGCGGTCCCGGTGGGATACGCCGACGGCTACCGGCGCGCCTTCTCCAACGCCGCCTGGATGGGGGTGAACGGGCACAGGGTCCCGGTGGCGGGAAGGGTCTGCATGGACCACACGATGCTCGACGTCACCGGCGTTCCCGGCGTGTCGATCGGGACGGACGTCGTCGTGATGGGGGAGGGGGGGCCGACCGCCGACGAGCTCGCCCGCATCGCGGGGACGATCCCCTACGAGATCCTCACGCAGGTCGGGCGACGGATCCCGAGGGTTGTCGTTGGCTGACACCCGGACAAGGAACGGCCTCGCCGCCTTCCTCGATTCCTTCGGCACCCGCGTGTTCCGGATGATCGAGGACCTGGGGAACATCTTCGTCCTCCTGCTGCAGTGCGTCACCTGGCTCTTCCGGCCGCCCTCGGAGATCAGGAACATCGTCAAGCAGATGGAGGAGATAGGGATCAACTCCATGCCGGTGGTGATGGTCACGGCGACCTTCACGGGGATGGTGCTCGCCCTCCAGAGCTGGTCGGGATTCCAGCGGTTCCAGGCGACGAGCTTCGTCGGTTCGGTGGTCGCGCTCTCCATCACGCGGGAGCTGGGACCGGTCTTCGCCGGGCTCATCGTCTCGGGGCGGGTGGGGGCCTCCATCGCGGCCGAGCTCGGCACGATGAAGGTGACGGAGCAGATCGACGCGCTGGTGACGCTGGCGACGAACCCGGTGAAGTATCTCGTCGTCCCGCGGGTCGTCGCCTCCACCCTTGTCCTTCCCGTGCTGGTCATCTTCGCCGACCTGGTCGGCATCCTGGGGGGGTACTTCGTGTCCGTCTACCTCCTCGGCGCCAACCCGTACGTCTACACGGACAAGACGTACCAGTATCTCGAGTTCCGGGACATCTACACGGGTCTCGTCAAGGCCGCCGTCTTCGGCTTTCTCATCGCGCTCATCTCCTGCTATAACGGGTTCATCGCCGAGGGGGGCGCGGAGGGAGTGGGCCGCGCCACCACGCGGGCGGTGGTGGCTTCGTCGATGACGGTGCTCGTGTCGGACTACTTCATGACGTCGTTCATGTTCTGAGGCGCCCCGGGAAGGGCGGTTGCCGCGGGGCGAGGGAGCGGGTAGCGTGCAATGATCGGGATCCGGGGCCTGCACAAGCGGTTCGGGGAGAAGATCGTCCTCGACGGCCTGGACCTGGACGTCCCCCGGGGGAAGAACACCGTGGTCATCGGGGGGAGCGGGACGGGGAAGTCGGTCCTCATCAAGTGCGTGGTGGGGCTCCTCCACGCGGACGCGGGGGAGATCCTGATCGACGGGGAAGACGTGACGAAGATGAACGAGCGCGAGCTCGTCCGCGTCCGGCGGAAGTTCGGGATGCTGTTCCAGGGCTCCGCCCTGTTCGACTCGATGAACGTGGGGGAGAACGTCGCGTTCGCCCTTCGCCGGCTCCGTCTCTACCCGGAGCGCCAGATCCGCGACGTGGTGGAGGAGAAGCTCGCCATGGTGGGGCTGCGGGACATCCAGCATCTGATGCCGGCGGAGCTCTCGGGGGGGATGAAGAAGCGGGTCGGTCTGGCCCGGGCCATCGCCTCGGAGCCCGAGATCCTTCTGTACGACGAGCCGACCACGGGGCTCGACCCGATCATGGCCGACGTGATCAACGATCTGGTCATCTCCCTCCGGGAGTCGCTCGGGGTGACGTCGATCTCCATCACGCACGACATGGCGTCGGCATACAAGATCGCGGACCAGATCGCCATGTTGTATAAAGGAAAGATCATCGAGGCGGGGACGTCGGAGGAGATCCGGAACACGCGCAACGCCGTCGTCTCCCAGTTCGTCGAGGGAAAGGCGGAGGGCCCGATCACCGCGGAGCATGAGGATTTCCTCCGCTTCGTCCGCCGCTCGGGCGAAAGCGGAATGCAGGAGGGGCGTTGATGTCGAGAGAGGCGAAGGTGGGGATCTTCGTGCTGCTGGGGATCGTGGTCCTCACCTTCTTCACGTTCCGAGTCAGCCGGATGGGCGGCATCGGGGCGAAGGGGTACAAGCTGACCGTCGACTTCGGGACGGCGGCCGGGCTCGAACCGAAGGCGAACGTGAAGATGGCGGGCGTTCCGATCGGGAAGGTGGAGGCGATCGAGCTGGTGGGGAACAACGCCCGCCTGGTCCTCAGGATCCGGGACGGTGTCCGGATCCCGATCGACTCGGTGGCCTCCATCCAGACGCAAGGACTGCTCGGGGAGAAGTACGTGGAGATCCTGCCGGGGAAGGAGGCCGAAAAGGTGCTTCCCCCCGGAGGCCGGGTGGCGGAGACGATCCCCCCCGCCAACCTCGACGAGATCATCCGCAAGGTGGGGCTGATCTCGGAGGATCTGCAGAACTTCACCCGAACCCTTTCCGAGACGATGGGCACGGAGGAGGGGAGACAGGCGCTCACCGAAATCATCCAAAACGTCCGGGAGACGACCGAGGTCCTGCGGACGGTGGTGGCGGGGAACGAGGAGCGGCTGAACCGGATCATGGCCAACATCGACACCCTCTCCTCGGACCTGAAGGAGATCTCCGCCGCCAACAAGGAGGATCTCCGGGTCATGATCGCGAACCTGCGCTCCTTTTCCGAGACGCTCAAGACCGAGGCGCCCGGCCTGGCGNNCAAGGTGATGGCCCGGATCGAGCGGGGGGAGGGGACGCTCGGCAAGCTCGTGTCCGACAACACGACCATCACCACGATCGACGACACGCTCGAGTCGATCAACCGCTACATCGAGAAAAGGGAGGCGGTCAAGACGTTCCTCGACTTCCGTCTCGAGTACCAGTCGGAGCCTTCGGCGTGGAAGACCTACGCGGACCTGCGCATCCAGCCCACGGCCGACAAGTATTACCTGCTCGGGATCGTGGACGACCCGCGGGGGAAGTACGACGCCTCCGAAACCACGACCACGGTCACGCCCCCCGGCGCGTCGGTGGTCACCAAGCAGGAGACGTACTCCAACGACCTGAAGTTCAACGCGATGATCGCGAAGAGGTTCTCGGACCTCACGATCCGGGGCGGCCTCATGGAATCCACGGGCGGCTTGGGGCTCGACTACCACCTGCTGAAGGACCGCCTGAGAATCGGCGTGGACGCCTTCGACTTCACCCGGAGCAACAAGAAGGCGCATTTGAAAGTGTTCGGCGACTATGATATCGTGAAAAACTTTTTCGTCACGGCCGGCGTGGACGATATCCTCAATTCCGATGAGGATTTCCGCACTCTCTTTTTCGGGTTCGGGATCAAGTTCGGGGACGATGACCTGAAGACCGTCCTGGGAACCATCCCGCTCCGGCCGTAGGCGGCCGCACACTTTAAAGAACAAAGGATGGGGACCGTGCCATGGCGAGGATCCGCAGGGCGATCGTAAGCGTTTCCGACAAATCCGGGGTCGCGGAGTTCGCCCGGGGGTTGTCCCGGCTGGGGGTGGAGCTGTTCGCCTCGGGAGGGACGGCGGGGCTGCTGCGGGAGAAGAGGGTCCCCGTGCGGCTGATCGAGGAGTACACCGGTTTCCCGGAGATGCTCGACGGCCGGGT
>DOTC01000123.1 GCA_003513855.1 Deltaproteobacteria bacterium
TCCTTCGTGAGCGCCGGGAATTCCGGAGCGGTGATGGCGGGGGCGCTCATGGTCCTCCGGAAGATCCGGGGGGTCGACCGGCCGGCGATTACCGCGACGATCCCGACCCCCACGGGCCCCATCGTCCTCATCGACGCCGGGGCGAACGTGGATTGCAAGCCGTACCACCTGATGCAGTTCGGGGTCATGGGCGATGCGTACGCAAGGAAGATCCTCGGGATCCCATGCCCTCGCGTGGGAGTCGTGAGCATCGGGGAGGAGGAGATGAAGGGGACGGACCTCACCCGGGAGACGGCTGTCCTGTTCCGCAAGACCGGTCTGTCCTTCATAGGGAACATGGAGGGGAGGGATTTCTTCGCCGGGAAGGCCGACGTGTTCGTCTGCGACGGGTTCGTGGGAAACGTCATCCTCAAGACGATGGAGGGAATGGCGACGGCCCTCGTGGATTTCCTCCGGGAGGAGATCCACAAATCGAGGATGGCCAAGGTCGGGGCGGTGCTGGCCGGCGGAGCGATCCGGCGGGTCAAGACGAGGCTGGACTACGCCGAATACGGGGGTGCGCCGCTTCTCGGGGTGAAGGGGGGCGTCGTGATCTGCCACGGTTCGTCAGACGCGCGTGCAATGAAGAACGCAATCCGCTCCGCCGACTCGATTCACCGCCACGGGGTGGAAGAGGAGATCGCCCGGGCGATTTTCTGAGGACCCGTCCCGTCGCAGCAGGGGGGCCGGAAGGCGCTGACAGGCCGGGGCGTAGAAGGAAAAGGGGGGAGACGATCGTGGGATCGAAGATCATCGGGCTGGGGATGTACGCCCCGCCGAAAACGCTGACCAATGAAGATTTGGAAAAGATGGTCGAGACGTCCGACAGCTGGATCATGGAGCGAACGGGAATCAAGCTTCGGCGAATCGCCGAACGGGGTAGCGCTACCTCCGACCTGTGTCTCGAAGCGTCCCGCCTCGCGCTGGCGGACGCGGGGGTGAGCCCTTCCGAGATCGACATCATCATCGTCGCAACCTGCACTCCCGACATGCCCCTGCCGTCCACCGCATGCTTCCTGCAGAAAAAGATCGGCGCCGGGCGGGCCTTCGCGCTGGACGTGAACGCGGCATGTGCCGGCTTCCTCTATGCTCTTTCCACGGCCGATGCGATGATCCGTATCGGTCGCGGAAAGAAGGCGCTTGTCGTGGGCGGGGAGATCCTGTCCTCCGTCACGGACTTCACGGACCGGAACACGTGCATCCTCTTCGGGGACGGAGCAGGAGCGGTGGTGCTTTCCGAGTGCCCCGGTGGGGAGGGAGTGCTGAGCTGCCACCTTTACTCCGACGGGAACCTCTGGGAACTGATCTACGCGCCGGGGTGCGGGACGGTCAACCCGTGCGGACCGGAGATCGTGGAAAACCGGATGCACGCGATCCGCCTGGCGGGAAACGAAGTGTTCAAGCAGGCGGTGACGAAGATGGCCGAGGTTTCCCTCGAAGCGCTGCAGCAAAACGGGGTAAGCATCGCCGACATCAACCTCCTCGTGCCCCACCAGGCCAATATGCGGATCATCAGCGCGGTCGGGAAGCGCCTCGGAGTCCCCGAGGAAAAGGTGTTCGTCAACCTGGAGCGGTTCGGAAACACCTCCGCCGCCTCGATTCCGATCGCTCTCACGGAAGCCCGCGAGCAGGGGAGGATGGCGAAGGGGGACCTCGTTCTCCTGACCGCCTTCGGGGCGGGACTGACGTGGGGTTCCGCCCTGCTCCGCATGTAGGGGGGAGGATGGGGATCGGACTGCTCTTTCCCGGTCAGGCATCCCAGTTCCCCGGCATGGGGAAAGAACTGCACGATGCCTACCCGGCCGCCCGGGAGGTCTTCGATGAGGCGTCCGAGGCGCTGGGGTTTTCCCTCGCCGATCTCTGCTTCCGCGGCACGGAGGAGGACCTCCGCCTGACCGAGAACACCCAGCCTTCCCTCTGCACCGTGAGCGTCGCAGCGTACAGGGTCCTTGCGGAGGAGACGGGGATCCGCCCCCTCTGCGCCGCGGGGCACTCGCTCGGGGAATATTCGGCTCTTGTGGCATCCGGCGCGCTCTCCTTCTCTGACGCCGTACGATTGCTCCGATCGCGGGGGAGGTACATGCAGGACGCCGTTCCGCCGGGGGAGGGAGCGATGGCCGCCGTGATCGGCCTCCCGCCGGAAACCGTGCAGGGAATATGCCGCGATGCCGGCCGCCAGGGGGTGGTCGAACCGGCGAACTTCAACGGCGGAGACCAGATCGTGATCTCCGGGAGCGCGGTTGCGGTGGCCGCCGCCTGCGAGGCGGCGAAATCGGCGGGGGCAAGGAAGGTGATGGTGCTCCCCGTGAGCGCGCCGTTCCACTGCACGCTGATGAAACCCGCCTCGGAACGGCTTGCTCCCGAACTGCGGGCGGCGGTGCCCGGACCGTTCTCGTTCCCCGTGGTCGCCAACGTGACCGCCGAACCGTACCCGCAGGGGGAGGGGGTTGCGGAGACCCTCATCCGGCAGATCGTCCTGCCCGTGCGCTGGGAGGAGTGCGTCCGCCGGATGCGGGGCATGGGGGTTTCGTCGTTCCTCGAGGTCGGGCCGGGGAGGGTCCTCTCGGGGCTGGTGCGCCGGATCGAGAAGGATGTTCCGGCGGGGGCTTTCTGCGCGCCGGCGGACCTGCCCGGCGTCCGGGCCCTTGCCGGGTGAAGTTTTTCCTTGTACGGTCGCCGAGTTTGGGGGTATTAACTTCGGGAAGGGGAGGGCTTTGGGATGCGGCTTTCCGGCAAGGTGGCATTGGTTACCGGCTCGGCGAGAGGGATCGGGAAGACCATCGTGGAGAGATTCGCCGCGGAGGGCGCTGTCGTGGCGTTGAGCGACGTCGCCAACGAGGCGGGTGCGGCGGAAACGCTGGCGGGAATCGTCGGCAGGGGCGGGAAGGGGATGGTGGCCATGTTCGACGTGGGCGACGCGGGGCAGGTCGATGCCGCCGTGCAGCGCATCGTCACGGAGCAGGGGCGCATCGACATCCTCGTGAACAACGCCGGGATCACCAGGGACAGCCTGCTGATGCGTCTGTCGGAGGACGATTTCGACGCGGTTGTTCGGACGAACCTCAAAGGCACGTTTCTCCTGACGAAATTCGTTTCCCGGACCATGGTCAAGCAGCGAAGCGGCCGCATCATCAACATGAGTTCCGTCGTCGGGCAGATGGGGAACGCAGGCCAGTCGAACTATTCGGCCGCCAAGGCCGGGATCATCGGGTTCACGAAGTCGATGGCCCGCGAGTTGGCGTCCCGCGGCGTGACCGTCAACGCGATCGCCCCGGGGTTCATCATGACCGCGATGACGGAGGCCCTCCCCGAGAATGTCCGGAAGGCCTTTCTCGAGCAGATTCCGATGGCAAGGTTCGGAAGTCCGGAGGACGTGGCGGATCTTGCGGTCTACCTTGCATCGGAAGGCGCCTCGTACGTGACCGGGCAGGTGATCGGGATCAACGGCGGGTTGTACATGTGAAGGTATACTACTCGTAAGGGAGGGAGCGCGATGTCGGTAGAGAAAAAAGTAAAGGAGATCGTGGCCGAGCAATTGGGGCGGGATGCGAGCGAGGTGACCAACGAGGCGTCATTCATCGACGACCTGGGAGCCGATTCCCTCGACATCGTGGAACTGGTGATGGCGATGGAGGACGAGTTCGGGATCGAGATCCCGGACGAAGAGGCGGAAAAGATCAAGACCGTCAAGGACGTCATCGAATACATCAAGGCGAACGCGAAGTAGCGGGGACCGATCGGTGGTCCCTGCCGGATTCACCCGCAGGATGCGAGAACCGGGCAGCGGGAGGTCAGGATGCGGAGGGTAGTCGTCACGGGGCTGGGGGCCGTTACGCCTCTGGGAGTCGGTGTGGGCCCCACCTGGGAAGCGATCCTCGGCGGCAGGTCGGGGGTGGGAAGAATCACGAAGTTCGATCCGTCGGGGTTTTCGACGACGATCGCCGCCGAGGTCAATGGGTTCGTCCCCGAGGACTATATCGACAGGAAAGAGGTCAAGCGGATGGATCCGTTCATCCACCTGGCCATGGCGTCGACCCATTTCGCGATGAGCGACGCCGGCCTGACGATCGACGAGAAGCTGGCGCCGCGCGTCGGCGTCTACATGGGCAGCGGGCTGGGCGGCCTCACGACCCTGGAGCGATACCACCAGGCCTACCTCGAGGAGGGGGTGCGAAAGATCAGCCCGTTCTTCATCCCGATGCTCATCTCCAATCTCGCGCCGGGACAGATCGCGATCCGGTACGGCGCCAAGGGGCCGAACATCCTGACGTCGACCGCGTGCGCCGCGTCCAGCCACGCCATCGGGGAAGGATTCGAGGCAATCCGGCGCGGAGTCTGCGACGTGGTGCTCGCGGGCGGGTCCGAGGCGACCATCACACCCATGGGGCTGGGAGGATTCTGCGCGATGAAGGCCCTCTCCACGCGCAACGACGACCCCACGGCGGCGTCGAGGCCGTTCGACAAGGACCGGGACGGGTTCGTCATGGGGGAGGGGGCGGCGATGCTCATCTTCGAGGAACTGGAGTTCGCCAGGAAACGGGGCGCGAGGATCTACGCGGAGCTCTGCGGCTACGGCGCATCCGGCGACGCGCACCACGTGACGGCCCCCGCGCCGGGGGGGGAGGGTGCCGTGCGCTGCATGCGGTTCGCGATCGAGGACGCCCGGGTCGACCCGGAAAAGATCGATATTATCAACGCCCACGGGACGTCCACGCCGTACAACGACATGTTCGAAACCATTGCGATCAAGACCGTGTTCGGGGATCACGCAAGGAAGCTGATGGTGAGCTCCACGAAGTCGATGACCGGTCACCTCCTCGGCGCCGCCGGCGCCGTCGAAGGGGTCTTCTCGGTCCTGTCGATTTCCGAGGGGGCCGTTCCCCCGACGATCAACTACACGACGCCCGACCCCGATTGCGACCTGGATTATGTGCCCAACACGGCGCGCCGCAAGGAGGTCCGGTACGCCCTGTCCAACTCGTTCGGCTTCGGGGGAACGAACTCGTGCCTGCTCTTCGGAAAATTCACCGGGTGAGGTCTTCCCCGAAGGACCGGTTGCGGACGGGTGCTGCGCATCGCGGTGGAAGGCGGTCCGCCGTGCGGGAAATCGTGTGGCCGACAGGCCCGGAAAAGGAGCGTTAGAATGTCTTTCCTGAAAACCGTCGACCCCGAGATCTACGAGGTGATCCGCAAGGAGACCGAACGCCAGGCCTTCGGGCTCGAGCTGATCCCCTCGGAGAACTTCGTGAGCGAGGCCGTGCTCGAGGCGACGGGTTCCGTTCTGACGAACAAGTACGCGGAAGGGTATCCCGGGAAGCGGTACTACGGGGGGTGCGAGTTCGTCGACCAGGCGGAGGAACTGGCGATCGAGAGGGCGAAGAAGCTCTTCGGCGCCGAGCACGCCAACG
>DOTC01000085.1 GCA_003513855.1 Deltaproteobacteria bacterium
CTCGCGGAGGCTTACGGGGCGGCGGGGTTCCGGGCGACGAAGCCCGGGGAGGTGCCGCAGGTTCTCCGGGAGGGGTTCGCCGCGGACGGTCCGGCCATCATCGACATCCTGACGGATCCCGATGCGATGGTCTATCCGATGGTGCCCGCGGGGGCGCCGCTCACGAAGATGCTGCTCGTGTGACGGGACAGGGGGAAAAGCGATGCGCCATACCATTTCCGTTCTGGTGGAGAACGAGTTCGGGGTCCTGAGCCGCGTGTCCGGCCTGTTTTCCGGGCGGGGGTTCAACATCGAGTCCCTGACGGTGGCGGAGACGCTGGACCCGACCGTCTCCCGCATGACGATCGTGACCTCCGGGAACGACCAGATCGTCGAGCAGATCCTGAAGCAGCTCAACAAGCTCGTCGCGGTCATCAAGGTGGTCAACCTGACGGGCGCGGAGACCGTCGACCGGGAGCTCGTGCTGATCAAGGTGAACGCGGAGCCGGAGACGAAGGCCGAGGTGCTGCGCCTGGTGGACATCTTCCGGGCGAAGATCGTCGACGTCGCCCCCCGGTGCTACACGATCGAGATGACGGGCGACGAGGAGAAGATCAACGCGCTGGTCCAGCTGTTGAAGCCGATCGGGATCCGGGAGGTCGTGCGGACGGGGCGCGTGGCCATCGCGCGGGGGATGTAGCGGGAAGGGAAAAGAGGAGGCGGTTCGTTCCACATTACCCGGGGAGGGGATCACGATGGTCCGGATCTACCGAGAGAAGGATGCCAGGCAGTCCATGCTGAAGAGGAAACGGATCGCAATCCTGGGGTACGGCAGCCAGGGGCACGCNNCAACATCCACTACGGCCAGGTCGTCCCCCGGGACGACCTGAACGTGTTCATGGTGGCCCCGAAAGCCCCCGGCCACCTCGTCCGTGCGCAGTACGAGAAGGGGGAGGGCGTTCCCGCCCTCATCGCCGTCCACCAGGACCCCGCGGGGAACAGCCGGGAGATCGCGCTGGCTTACGCAAGCGCGATCGGTTCGGCCCGCGCGGGAGTGATCGAGACCTCCTTCCGGGAGGAGACGGAGACCGACNNCGAGTGCCTGCACGAGCTGAAGCTCATCGTGGACCTCATCTACGAGGGCGGGATCTCCACGATGCGGTACTCCGTGAGCAACACCGCGCAGTACGGCGACCTGACGCGCGGGCCGCGCGTCGTCGACGCGGGGACGAAGGCCGAGATGAAGCGGATGCTCGCGGAGGTCCAGGACGGATCGTTTGCCCGGGAATGGATCCTGGAGAACCGGGCCAACCGCCCCGTCTTCAACGCCCTCACCCGGCGCGGCGAAGAGCACCCGATCGAGGAGGTGGGCCGCCGCCTTCGCGCGATGATGCCCTGGATCGCGAAGGGGCGGCTGGTCGACAGGACGAAGAACTGATCGGGGGATTGGTCCGGAAGCGATGGGTCCGGGACAAAAGGGGAGGGAGAACGGGGTGATCGCCCCGGAAGGGATCCCTTTTCTCGCGGGGGCGCTGGCCCTCGCGGCCTTGCTCTCCCTCGTCTGGCCGAGGACGACCCCCGCCGCGATCTTCGGGGTTCTCCTTGCCGTGTTCGTCGGCTGGTTCTTCCGGAACCCCGACCGCTCCCCGCCTTCTCTCCCCGGGGCGGTTCTTTCCCCTGCGGATGGTAGAATAGTGTACGCGGGCGACAATCCGCCGGGAAGGTATTTCGGGGAGCCGGGGAAGCGGGTGAGCGTCTTCATGTCGATCCTCGACGTGCATGTCAACCGTGCCCCGGTTTCCGGCAGGGTGGTGTCCGTCCGGTACCACCCCGGGACGTTCCTGGCGGCGAACGTCGAGAAGGCTTCGCTCGCCAACGAGCAGAACGGGGTGCTCCTGGAAACGCCGGATGGCCACCGGATCGCCTATGTGCAGATCGCCGGGCTCATCGCCCGGCGCGTCGTGTGTGACGTCGTACCCGGGGACTCCGTCCGGGCGGGCCAGCGGGTCGGGCTCATCCGTTTCGGGTCGCGGGTCGACATCCTGATGCCGGCCGCCGCCTCCCTGAGCGTTCAGGTGGGGGACAGGGTCCGGGCGGGGGAAAGCGTCGTGGGGGTGGTGCAATGAGAAAACGAATGAGGCGGGAGGACGGGATCAGCCGCGGGATCTACGTGTTGCCCAACCTGATCACGTCGGGCTCGCTGTTCGCCGGGTTCTACTCGCTCGCCGCGACGTACACCGCCCAGTTCGAGAACGCAGCGATGGCCATCATCGCGGCGGTGGTGCTGGACGGCCTCGATGGCCGGGTCGCGCGGATGACCCGGACGACCACGAAGTTCGGGGTGGAGTACGACTCCCTGGCCGACGTCGTCGCCTGCGGCGTGGCGCCGGCGTTTCTCGTGTATGGCTGGGCCCTCTCGCGCTTCGGGCGGTGGGGCTGGCTGGCCGCGTTCCTCTACCTGGTCTGCGGGGCGCTCCGGCTCGCACGGTTCAACGTCCAGGTCAACACGGTCGAGAAGGGGAAGTTCAACGGTCTCCCGATTCCGGCCGCGGCGACCTTCGTGGCCTCCATGATCCTGCTCTTCTACTACCTGGGCGGGTCCGGGAACGTCAAGCACATCGCGGTGCTCCTGGCCATCTACGTCCTGGCGTTCCTGATGGTCAGCACCGTGAGATACAACAACTTCAAGGACCTGGAGCCGTTCCGCCGCCGCCCGTTCAACACGCTGGTGGTGTTCGTCTTCCTCGCCCTCCTGCTGGCCGCGGAGCCCCAGGTGATGATCTTCCTGTTGTGCTCGGCGTACATCGTCTCCGGGCCGATGGGGGAGCTGGCGAGCGCGCTGCGGAGCCGACACGGGAAAAAAAGGAAAAGCGAGAAGGACGTTCATGGGAATGACGCTCACGGAGAAGATCCTCGCGAGGCACGCGGGGAAGNNCAGGCCAGGATGATGCGCGACTTCGCCCGCGAGTACGGGATCGTGAACTACTTCGAGGTCGGGAGGATGGGGATCGAGCATGTGCTGCTGCCCGACGAGGGTCTCGTCGTTCCCGGCGACCTCGTGATCGGAGCGGACAGCCACACCTGCACCTACGGGGCGCTGTGCGCCTTCTCGACCGGCGTCGGGAGCACCGATCTGGCCGCGGCGATGATCTCCGGGGAGGTGTGGCTCAAGGTGCCCGAGTCGGTCCGGATCGTGCTTTCCGGCAGGCCGGGAAAGTGGGTGGAGGGGAAGGACATCATTCTCCACATCATCGGCACGATCGGGGTGGACGGCGCCCTCTACCGGTCGATGGAGTACGCCGGGGACGGCCTCGCGGCTCTCCCGATGGCCTGGCGCTTCACGATCTCCAACATGGCGATCGAGGCGGGGGCGAAAAACGGCATCTTCCCCTTCGACGACGTCACGAAGGCGTATGCGGACGGGCGGTCCGCCCGGGAATACGCCGTGGTCGTGGCCGACCGGGACGCCCGGTACACGGAGGAGATCGCGGTCGACCTGGGGGCCCTCGAGCCGCAGGTGGCGTTCCCGCACCTTCCGGAGAACAGCCGGCCCCTGTCCCGGGTGGGGAACGTCCCCATCGACCAGGTGGTGGTGGGCTCCTGCACCAACGGGCGGATCGAGGATCTCCGGAGCGCGTGCGCGGTCCTGCGCGGCCGGAAAGTGCACGAGGACGTCCGGATGCTCGTCTTTCCCGCGACCCAGGAGATCCACCTCCAGGCGATGCGGGAGGGGCTGGCGGAGGTCTTCGTGGAGGCGGGCGCGGCGTTCTCCACGCCAACCTGCGGGCCGTGCCTGGGGGGCCACATGGGGATCCTCGCGCAGGGGGAGCGGGCCGTCGCCACCACGAACCGGAACTTCGTGGGACGCATGGGACACCCCGAGAGCGAGGTCTACCTCGCCAATCCCGCGGTGGCGGCCGCCTCCGCGGTGCTCGGCCGGATCGGCAGTCCCGACGAGATTCGCTGACCGCTGCGCATGCTCGCCGGACCGGGGACCCGGGCGATGCGGGGGGTTNNTGGAAGTACGGGGACGACGTCGACACCGACGTCATCATCCCCGCCCGGTACCTGAACACCTCCGACCCGGCGGAGCTCGCCCGCCACTGCATGGAGGACATCGACAGCGAGTACGCGGCCCGTGTCGCCCCGGGGGACTTCCTCGTGGCCGGGAAAAATTTCGGGTGCGGCTCCTCGCGGGAGCATGCCCCCATCGCCATCAAGGCATCCGGGGCCTCCGCCGTGATCGCGAGGTCCTTCGCGCGGATCTTCTACCGGAACGCCTTCAACACGGGGCTGCCGATCTTCGAGGCGCCCCGGGCGGTCGACGAGATCGACGCGGGAGACCTGCTTGCCGTGGACATGCGGAACGGATCGCTGCGGAACGAGACGAAAGGCCGGGAGTACGGGATCGCGCCGATCCCCCCGTTCATGCAGGAGCTCGTCGCCGCCGGCGGGCTGCTCCGCTACATGGCCGCCCGGCGGAAGGAAAGGGTGGGGCCATGACCAGGATCTGCGTGTTTCCCGGGGACGGGATCGGCCCGGAGGTGGTCCGGGAGGCGCTGTCCGTCCTCCGGACGGTGGAGGAGGTCTCGGGGACGAGGCGGTTCGAGACCGAGGAGGAGCTGCTGGGCGGGGCGTCCTATGACGCCCACGGGGTCCCGATGACCGAACGGGCGCTTTCCCTGGCCCGTTCGTCGGACGCCATCCTCCTGGGGGCCGTCGGCGGGCCGAAGTGGGACCTGCTCCCCTTCGAGGTCCGGCCGGAGCGCGGCCTGCTGGAGCTGCGGAAAACCTTCGGGCTCTTCGCGAACCTCCGGCCCGCGAAGGTGTACGGACCTCTCGTCGACGCATCGCCCCTCCGCAGGGAGCTCGTGGAGGGGATCGATCTCCTGGTCGTGCGGGAGCTCACCGGGGGGATCTATTTCGGCGAGCCCCGGGGGGTCCGGATGATCGACGGCGTCGAGACGGGAATCAACACGGAGGTGTACGCCCGCCCGGAGATCGAACGGGTCGCCCGGGTCGCCTTCGAGCTGGGCCGGAAACGCACGGGGAGGGTGACCTCCGTGGACAAGGCGAACGTCCTGGAGACGTCCGTGCTGTGGAGAAAGGTCGTCACGGAGGTGGGCGAGCGGGAGTTCCCGGACGTCGCGCTTTCCCACATGCTGGTCGACAACTGCGCCATGCAGCTCGTCCGCAGTCCGAAGCAGTTCGACGTGATCGTCACGACGAACCTCTTCGGCGACATTCTCACGGACGAGGCGTCGATGGTCACGGGTTCGATCGGGATGCTCCCTTCCGCCTCGCTCGGAGGAAAGGTGGGGTTGTACGAGCCGATTCACGGGAGCGCGCCGGACATCGCGGGGAAGGGGCTGGCCAACCCCCTGGCCATGATCCTTTCCGTGGCCATGATGCTAAACTATTCTTTCGACATGACCGAAGAGGCTGCCCTGATCGAGAACGCGGTCGGGAAGGCGCTCGCGGACGGGTACCGGACGGGGGACATCTACCGGGAGGGGCCCGGGATTCGGCGGGTCGGGACCTCGGAGATCGGGGACAAGGTGCGGCGGATCGTGTTGGACACCACGTGACAAGGAGCTAAGGAACATGGCAAAGAAACGGTTTCACGTCGCGGTGGCGGGCGCCACCGGCGCGGTCGGGGAAGTGATGCTGCAGATCCTCGAGGAGAGGAATTTCCCGCTCCGGAGCATCCGTCTGCTGGCCTCCGAGAGGTCGGTCGGGAAAAGGCTCCGGTTCCGGGGAGAAGAGGTGCCGGTCGAGCTCCTCGGGAAAAGCGCCTTCAAGGGGATCGACATCGCCCTGTTCTCGGCGGGGGCGTCCCGGAGCAGGGAGTTCGCCCCGGCGGCCTGGGAGTCCGGGGCGGTGGTCGTCGACAATTCGTCGGCCTTCCGGATGGAGCCGGACATCCCGCTCGTCGTGCCGGAGATCAACGCCGACGCGATNNTTCCAGCACCAGATCGCCTTCAACGTCATCCCGCACATCGACGCCTTCCTCGAGAACGGGTACACGAAGGAAGAGATGAAGATGACGAACGAGGGGCGCAAGATCATGGGAATTCCCGATCTGCGCGTCACCTGCACCACGGTGCGCGTGCCGGTCCTGACCGCCCACTCGATCTCGGTCAACGCGCAGTTCGAGAGGAAGATCTCCCGCGAGAAGGCGCGGGAGCTGATCGCGGCGTTCCCCGGCTGCCAGGTGATGGACGATCCGGCGAGCAACGTGTACCCGATGCCGCTCTTCTGCGCGGGAAAGGACGACTGCTACGTCGGCCGCATCCGGGAGGA
>DOTC01000014.1 GCA_003513855.1 Deltaproteobacteria bacterium
CGGCAGCGCGCGAGGCGGCCCGGATCCGCACGAAGTGCCTCCCCTGGAAGAAATCGAGCGAGGCCTCCGACACGATCGCCTTCGCGGCCCCCACATCCGCGACCTCCTGGTCCGGAAACCGATGCTGGGAAAAGACCCCGAAGGCGTCGCGGGAGGTCGCGTGCCGGAACAGCTCGAGGCGGACCTCGGCGTTTTCCCTTTCCGCGGGCCTGACGATCCCCACCGTCAGTTCCTCGAACCCGTACGGGAGGAAGAGCTCCGCCTCCCCGTCGATCTCCTCGTACAGGTTGGCGGGGCCGAAGGTACGCGCCGGCTCCGACGCGGTCCAGGACCGCCCGGCCAGGCGTGGGAAGAGGGAACCGTCCCCCGCGTCCTTTGAGGGGGGTGCCGCGCACAGCGGTCCCGCGAGAAGAAGAGACAGCAGGAACGCCAAGGAGAGCGCACGGCCCGGGAACCGGTATCCTCCTGTCCGGCGCATCGCCTTCCTCCTCAAGCCAGGAGACCGTGGGCCCGCCGGGCAAGCCGCTTCACATCGAGCCCGAGCCGGCAGGCGACGGCGCACGATCCGCAGGAGAGGCACGACCGGGCGAACCGGTCCGGACCCAGTTCCCGGTAGGACAGGCGGGCGAGGTCCGCCTGGCGGTACCCCTCGAGGTAGGTGAGGGACCTTAGGACCGACGGGACGTCCACGCCTTGCGGACAGGAGCCCGCGCACTCGCCGCACAGGCCGCAGTGCCGGTCGCCGATCGCGCGGGCATACCGGTTCAGGGCCTTTCTCCCCCCCCAGCCGAGCCGCTTCCCGCTCGCCTTCACGTTCTCGTCGACCTGGGCGAAGCTCACCATGGAAGGGATCGTCGTCGCCACGCCGGGGTTCTCCAGGACCCATGCCAGCGCCGCCTGGTGGGGACTCAGATGGTCTCCGGGGCTGGAGTAGCCGCCCGCCTGCGTCTTCATGGCGATGATGCCGACCCCCGATGCGCCGACCTCGCGGATCGTCGCCGAAAGCCCGTTTCCGGACCCGAAGGCGCTGCGGATCGCCGCCCGGATTCCCGTATCGGACCGGAAGTTGTACGCCACGAGGACGGTCCGGTAGAACCCGTGCTTCTGGACGGCCCTGAGGACCGTCTCCTGTCCCTTGTGCGTGGTGACGCCGGGCACCCGGATCTTCCCCTGCTCGAGGAGTTTCCGGAGCGCCTCCCGGGCGTCCTCGTTCGTCACTTCCTCTTCCGAGCTGATGCCGTGGAGCTGCATGATGTCGATGACGTCGGTCTTGAGGGAGCGCAGGCTGTTTTCCACGGACCGGATCATCTCGTCGACGGGGGCGATGTGCACCTTCGACGCGAGCACGACCTTGTCCCGGATCCCCTCGAGGGCGCGCCCGACGATCCGCTCGTTCTCCCCGCCCATGTAGCAGTCGGCGGTGTCGACGTAGTTCGCCCCGTTCTCGACGGCGTACCGGATCACGTCCGACTCCCGGGTGATCATGGCGCCCATCCCCACGGTCGCGACGCGGATCCCCGTGGATCCGAGGACCCTCGTCTCTCCCCCCGGGTCGGGGGGGGATATGGCAGCAATGGCCCGCGCCCCGCGGACGACCGGTGCGGCGGCGGCCGCGGCGGCGGCGCAGCCGAACACCTTGAGGATCTCCCTCCGGCTTGCGACGTTCATCGTTCCTCCTCTCCGACCGTGCTTTTCATGCCCCATCCACGAATACAGGTTTATGGTAGTTTACAGGAAGGGAGAACCCGAATGCACCCGATCGCCTCCGCCGTCTACCGCCTTGCCCTGGCCCTGTGGGTCGGGGGGATGTCGGTCTTCACCTTCGTGGTGACCCCCGTCATCTTCCGGACGCAGACTCGGGAAAGCGCGGGGAAGATCGTCGGCGCTCTTTTCCCGGCCTACTTCCGCTTCTGCCTGGGCGCGGTCGTCATCGCGCTCGCGGCCCGGGCAGCCGCCGGGGAGGCCTTTTCCGGCGTTCGGCAGCTGGCCGGGACCTTTCTCATCGTCCTCTCCCTGGCGATCGTCTCGTACCACACGTTCGGGCTCGCTCCCCGCATGGCGGCCGTCCGGGAAACGGTCGTCTCGATGGAGACGACCCCGAAGGAGGACCCGGCCCGGCGCGAGTTCTCCCGCCTGCACGGAATCTCGATGACGCTCAATCTCGCGGTCATCGTCGCGGGGGTGATCCTGATTCTCCGGTACGACGCTCTCCGGCGTTTTCCGTGAGGGAGTTTCTGAACAGGCTCGACTGGGCGGTTCTGATCATCGCGGCCGTCCTCCTCGGCCTGGCGCCGTTCCGGCCGGAACCGCACCTCGTGGAGAAACTGAGGATGCTTGCGCACGGGACGCTCCGGAGGCCGATCGACATCCTCGATCTCCTCTTTCACCTCTCCCCCCTCTTGCTGATCGCCCTGAAGCTGCTCTACCGGGGGAAATAGTGCGGCAATGAAAAGGGGGCGGCCGGACCCGGCCGCCCCCCCTGTCCCGGCGATGGAGCCTCCCTTGCGGAGGATCGCCTATTTTCTGTCTTTTCTCTTCCGGAACCGCAGGGCGATGAACATCGCAAGCAGCC
Source organism: Deltaproteobacteria bacterium (assembly GCA_003513855.1). GTDB lineage: Bacteria > Desulfobacterota > Deferrimicrobia > Deferrimicrobiales > Deferrimicrobiaceae > CSP1-8. The sequence goes on from DOTC01000014.1 coordinate 2,573, forward strand.
CCAGGAGCGCGATGGCCGCCCCGTTGTCCCAGCGCGAGCCCTCGCCGGTGACGGAACAGCCGCCGCTGTCCCCCGGGGGCGGCGGAACCGCGGGGGTGAACGACCATACGACGTTGTCCACCAGAGGGTTCCCGGCGAGGTCCGTGACGGCGGTCGTCAGCGTCGCCGTGTAGACGGTGTTGGCCGCGAGAGCCGCCGACGGGGTGAACGTCGCCGTGTTGTCTGTGACGGTGATCGTTCCGACCACGTTGTCCACTCCGTCGGTCACGAAGAACGACGTGTTGTCCACGGTCGCGGGGTCGATCCCCTCGTCGAACACGGCCGATACTGCGCTTGTGACCGCCACGCCGGTCGCATTATTGTCCGGGACGGTGCTGAGCACCTTGGGCGGGGTCGTGTCCGTGAACGTTCCGGTGGTGAACGACCAGGTGTACTCGGCCGCCAGCGGGTTCCCGGCGAGGTCCGTGATGTCGGTCGTCAGCGTCGCCGTGTAGGCGGTGTTGTCCGCGAGAAATGCGGAAGAGGTGAAGGTGACCGTTGTGTTGTCCGGAGAAACGGAGACCGTCCCGACCACGTTGTCCACCCCGTCGCTCACGAAGAAGGAGGTGCCGTCCACGGTCGTGTCGTCGATCGCCTCGCTGAACGTG
>DOTC01000023.1 GCA_003513855.1 Deltaproteobacteria bacterium
CTGCCACAGGAGAAAATTGCTGACCCGGATCTCTCCGCTGGTCCGGATCACCAGGTCCGGATCCGGGATCCCGGCCGTGTCCAGGCTGCCGGCGACATCCTCGTCGGTGATCGATTCCGGGAGAATCTTTCCCGCGGCTGCGTCCGCGGCCAGCTTCCTGGCCGCGCGCACGATCTCGTTCCTGCCGGCATACGACAGCGCCAGGGTGAGCGTCATGCTGCTGTTCCGGCCGGTGGCGGCCACCGCATGGTCGAGAACTCCCCGAACGTGGGACGGAAGACGCCCGGTCTCCCCGATGACGTTGAGCCGGATCCCGTGCTTGTTGAGGTCGGGGAGCTCCCGGATCAGGAACTCCCGGAGAAGCCCCATCAAGGTGGTCACCTCGGTCCGGGGACGGCCCCAGTTCTCCGTGGAGAACGCGTACAGGGTGAGGTAGGAGATGCCGATTTCCCGCGCGCACTCGACGACGGCCCGGACGGACCGGATTCCCATCCGGTGTCCTTCGACGCGCGGAAGGCCGCGTTGCCTGGCCCACCGCCCGTTCCCGTCCATGATGACGGCGACGTGCCGCGGAGGGGCGGATGAAGGGAGACCGCCGCCTTTCATGGTTGCGTGCCTTCTCGTCCCGTCGGGAACATCCTAGTGGCGCATGAGGAAACGGGCCCGACGCAGGCGTCAGACCTCCATGATCTCCTGTTCCTTCGACTTCAGAATCTCGTCGATCTTCCGGATGAAGCTGTCCGTCTCCTTCTGGATCCGGTCCTGCGACCGCTTCATCTCGTCCTCGGAGATCTCCTTCTTCTTCTCTCCCTCCTTGATCCGTTCGATGGACTCGCGACGGACGTTCCGGACCGCGATCCGGGCGTCCTCCGCCATCTTCCGCACCACCTTGACGAGGTCCTTGCGCCGCTCCTCGGTCAGGGGGGGGATGGGGATGCGCACGACCTTGCCGTCGCTGGAGGGGTTCAGGCCCAGCCCGGCCGACTGGATCGCCTTCTCGATCGGACCGACCATCTTGGCGTCCCAGGGAGTGACCGTGATCAGACGGCTTTCCGGGACGGACAGGGTTCCCACCTGCTGGAGCGGGGTGAGGGTCCCGTAATAGTCCACCCGGATCCCTTCCAGGAGGGAGAAGGAGGCTCTCCCCGTCCGGATCTTCCCCAGCTCCTTCCGGAAGGCCTCGATGCTTCTCGCCATCTTCGCGCCCGTGTCCTTGAAAAGGGCTTCCACTAGTGACCTCCTCCCCGGACCACGGTACCGATCTTCTCTCCCAGAACCACCCTCCGGATGTTCCCTTTCCTGGTCAGGTTGAAGACGACGATCGGAAGGTCGTTGTCCATGCACAGGGAGATCGCCGTGGCGTCCATCACCTTGAGGTTTCTCTGCAGGACGTCGATGTAGGTCAGTTCCCGGAACTTCCTGGCTTTCTTGTGGACCAGGGGGTCTTTGTCGTACACCCCGTCGACCCGGGTGGCCTTCAGGATGGCGTCCGAGTTGATCTCCATCGCGCGAAGCGCGGCGGCGGTGTCCGTCGTGAAATACGGGTTGCCGGTCCCCGCAGCGAAGATGATCACCCTTCCCTTCTCCAGGTGCCGCAGGGCGCGCCGGCGGATGTACGGCTCGGCGATCGCCCGCATCTCGATGGCGGAGAGGACGCGCGTCATCACGCCGTCCCGTTCCAGCCTCTCCTGCAGCGCCAGGCTGTTGATGACGGTCGCGAGCATCCCCATGTAGTCGGCGGAGGCGCGCGCGATGCGGTACTCCCGGCTGGTCTGGATCCCCCGGAAGAGGTTCCCGCCCCCCACGACGAGGGCAACCTGGACCCCCAGGGCGGTGACTTCCCGGATCTCCTCCGAAAGGTCCGCGAGGACCCTGTCGTCGATCCCGTACTCCTGCGATCCCAGCAGGGCCTCGCCCGACAGCTTCAGCAGGATGCGTCGATACACCGGTTTTCCCACGAACCCTCCGGACGCGGGGAACTTACCCCTGACCAAGCTGCTTCGCGACCTCCGACGCCAGGTCGTCGGACCGTTTCTCCAGCCCCTCGCCCACCTGGAACCGGGCGAACCGTCCCACGCGGACATCCGCGCCCTTTTTCGCCGCCATCTCCTTCAGCAGGTCGCTCACCCTGCGCTCGGGATCCCGGATGAACGCCTGCTCCAGCAGGCAGAAATCGCCGTAGAATTTCTCGAGCTTCCCCTCGGCGATCCGGTCCAGGATCTTCTCCGGCTTGCCCGCGGCGAGCGCCTGTTCGCGATAGATCGCCTTCTCCCGCTCGATCGCCGCCGCCGGAATCTCCCCCCGGGAGATAAACAGGGGATTCGCCGCGGCGACCTGCATCGCCATGTCCTTGCCGAGCGCCCGGAACTCCCCGTCGTCCGGCCCCGCCCCGAGAAGCTCCACCACCACCCCGATCTTCCCCCCCGCGTGGATGTAGGGAACGATCACCCCCCTGGTCCCCGCCGGCAGGGCATACCGCGTGAAGCGGCGGAACGAGATCTTCTCCCCGATCTTCGCCACCTTTTCGTTCAGCATGTCCGCGATCGGGACTCCCCCTTCCCCGGGGAGATGCAGCGCCTCCTCGACGTCCTTGGGACCCTTCTCGTTGACCACCTCGGCGACCTGCATCACGAACGTCTGAAAATCGTCGGTCTTTGCGACGAAATCGGTCTCGCAGTTCACCTCGACAAGCGTCGCGGACCCCTCGGTGACGTGGGCCGCGACGACCCCCTCGGAGGCGATCCTCGAAGACTTCTTCGCGGCGGCGGCCAGCCCCTTCTTGCGCAGGACATCGACCGCGGCNNTCCATCTCCCCGTCCGATTCGGACAGGGCCCTCTTGCAATCCATCATGCCCGCGCCGGTCTTCTCGCGCAGTTCGCGTACCATCTCCGCTGTGATCTGCATCCTCGTCCTCTCCTGGGCGAAACTCGGTGTTGCGGAGGTTATTCCTCTGCGGCGGCGGGAACCCGCCCGGCCTCGTTCTCCTCCGCGGCCTCTTCCTCGGTCGAGATGAGCGCCATCGTGATCTCCGGCGTCTCGGCTTCCTTGTCCCCCGCCTGCGCCGTCCTCTCCAGGAACGCCGCTCTCCCGTCGATGATCGCGTCCGCGATCTTTCCCAGGAACAGCTTGATCGCCCGGATGGCGTCGTCGTTNNTCCGTCGTCATGTCCGTCAGCTTCTGGAGCCGGTCGAGGCTCTTGCGGATCGTCTGGAAGTTGGTGAGCATGCCTCCCAGCCACCGGACGTTCACGTACGGGGTGACCGCGCGCCTGGCCTCCTCCTCGATCGCCTCCTGGGCCTGCTTCTTGGTGCCCACGAACAGGACCGTTTTCCCCTCCGCCGCCATGTCCCGCACGAAATCGTAGGCGGTGCGGAACATCTTCACCGTCTGCTGCAGGTCGATGATGTAGATCCCGTTCCGGGCGGTGAAGATGTACCTCTTCATCTTCGGGTTCCACCTCTTGGTCTGGTGACCGAAGTGGACCCCCGCCTCCAGCAGCTGCTTCATCGTGATGACCGAACCCTGACCGTTTGCCATGTCTCTGTGCCCTCCTCGCTTCGGGGTTGTTCCTCCGGGCGTTCCCCCCCTCCCCATCCACCCCGGTCGATCCGGGGCACCCCGGGGAGAGTCCCGCCCGTGGGAGATGAACGGCTAAGCAGATATATGTATCACGAATGATTCGAGATTCTCAAGCAATAAAGGACGATCACGTCCGGTATCCGGCGTTGATCCGGATGTATTCGTGCCCCAGATCCGAGAAGTAGACGAACGAGCGCCCCCTCCCCACCCCCAGGTCCACGTCGATGGCGTACGCCTTCCTCCGGATCTTCGGAACGGCCCGGCGCTCCGCCTGCCGGTCGATCTTCATCCCCCGCCTGAGGACCATCTCTCCCGCGTAGCGGACCTCGGCGCGCTCCGGATCCATCTCGATCCCGGCGCGCCCGACGGCGGCGATCACGCGGCCCCAGTTCAGGTTCGCCCCGAAGACCGCGGTCTTGACCAGCGGGGAGGTCGCCACGGCGCGGGCCGCCGCCTCGGCGTCGCGGTCGCTCCTTGCCCCCGTCACCGCGATCCGCACGACGCGCGTCGCCCCCTCCCCGTCGCGGACGATCATCAGCGCCAGATCGAGCAGGAGCTCCCGCAGCGCGTCCCCGAAGGCGGAGAGCCCCTTTCCCCCGAGCGGAGAAAGCCCGCTTGCGCCGTTGGCGAAAATCGCCGCCGTGTCGTTCGTGCTCATGTCGCCGTCCACCACGATCCGGTGGAACGACAGGGACACGGCCTCCCGGAAGGTCTTCCGGAGGTCGGACGCCCGGACGGCGGCATCCGTGAACACGTAGGCGAGCATCGTCCCCATGCCGGGGGCGATCATGCCGGCCCCCTTCGCGATGCCCCCCAGGGTGACGGTCCCGCCGCGGACCCGGACCTTCCGCACGCAACGCTTCGGGTAGGCGTCGGTCGTGAGGATCGCCTCGCCCGCCCGGGGGATCCCCGCAGCCGAGAGCGAGGCGCACAGCCCCCGGACCCCCGCCAGGATCCTGTCCGCGGGGAGGGGCACCCCGATCACCCCCGTGGAGGAAACGAGAAGGGATTCGTCGGGAAGCCCGAGCGCCCGGCACGCTTCCGCGGACACCCTCCGGACCGCCGCCAGCCCCTCCCTGCCCGTGCAGGCGTTGGCGTTCCCGCTGTTGGCGACCACGCCGCGCAGGGACGACCGGGTCCGGGGCCGGAGCCCCCTTCCCCACTCGACCGGCGCCGCCGCCACCCGGTTCCGCGTGAACAGAACGTCGGACGTGCACGGCCTGTCGCTCAGGACGATCGCCAGATCGGGGGCCGCGCTCTTCTTGATTCCGCACCAGACGCCGCCCCCCCGGAAGCCGGGAACGACCATCTGTACCGGCAGGCGCATTTCGTCAGGCCCCCATGCCGCAGCACTTCTTGTATTTCTTCCCCGAGCCGCAGGGGCACGGATCGTTGCGCCCCACCTTCTTGGAGGCGTGGCGCTGGGTGGTCACCCCCGCCCGGGAAATATCCCCCCGGGAGAGGTTCACCCTGCGGGCCGGGGGAGGCGTCTGCCGCGCGACCCGGACGGGCTCCTCCTCCCGCTGGACCTTCACGTGGAAGAGGCGCTTGAGCGACTCTTCCTTGATCCGGAACACCAGGTCCGCGAACATGTCGAACCCTTCCCGCTGGTACTCCTTCAGCGGGTCCTTCTGCGCGTATCCCCGAAGGCCGATTCCCTCCTTGAGGTGGTCCATCGAGAGCAAATGGTCCTTCCACAGCGCGTCGATCGTCGAGAGGAGGAACATCCGCTCCAGGTAGCGCATCGCATCCTCGCCGTACTCCTCCTCCTTCTTCCGGTAGGCGGACCGGGCCTCCTCCTCGATCCGGGCCGCGAGCTTCTCCCGGGTAAGCCCCTGGACGTCTTCCTCCGGGATCGCCAGCCGGGCCCCGAACTGGGTGAAGACGGCGTCCCGCAGGGCCGTGAGGTCCCACTCCTCCGGGTGCACCTTCTCCTCCGCGAAGCGCGCCCCCAGTTCCTCGGAAATCTCGGCGGCCATCTCCATCGCCGTGTCCCGCAGGCTCTCCCCCGAGAGGACCTCCTTGCGCATGTCGTAGATGACCGTGCGCTGCCTGTTCATCACGTCGTCGTACTCGAGGAGATGCTTCCGGATGTCGAAGTTGTGGGCCTCCACCTTCTTCTGCGCGTTCTCGACCGCCTTGTTGATGAGGTTGTGCTCGATCGGCTCCCCCTCCTCCATCCCGAGCTTCTCCATGAGGGGGGAGATCCGGTCCGAGCCGAAGATCCGGAGGAGATCGTCCTCGAGGGACAGGTAGAACCGCGACGAGCCGGGGTCCCCCTGCCGCCCCGCGCGGCCGCGGAGCTGATTGTCCACCCGCCGGGACTCGTGCCGCTCGGTGCCGANNGAGCCGCTCCGACTTCTCGATCGAGACCGTCCCGACCAGGACCGGCCGGCCCGCCTCGTGAAGGACGCGGATCTCCTCCTGGACGGCCTGGAACTTCTCCTTCTCGGTGCGGTAGATCTGGTCCCGGAGGTCTTCCCGGATCATCGGCTGGTTCGTGGGGATGATCACCACGTCGAGGTCGTAGATCTGCTTGAACTCCACCGCCTCCGTGTCGGCGGTTCCCGTCATGCCCGCCAGCTTCTCGAACATGCGGAAATAGTTCTGGAAGGTGATCGTGGCGAGGGTCTGGTTCTCGTTCTCGATCTTGACGCCCTC
>DOTC01000004.1 GCA_003513855.1 Deltaproteobacteria bacterium
AAGCTCTCCTCCAAGTTCAGCGACATCTCGAACCTGATCCGGGAATCCCACTTCTGGGCGGGAAAGGCGGGATCTTCGGTCGTCACCGGCGTACATGTCGAGAAAGCGATGGAGGAGAAGATCTACCGCCACAGCCGGATCGAGGATCGGCTGCGGGAGGTGATGGCGGAGGGGACCCTGATCGTGGAGACTTCGGGGGAGAAGACGGGACAGGTGAACGGCCTTGCCGTCCTGGACATGGGAGACTACTCCTTCGGGAAGCCGTCGCGGATCACGGCGACCGTGTATGCCGGGAAGGGAGGGGTCCTGAACATCGAGAGGGAGACGAAGCTTTCCGGGAAGATCCACGAAAAGGCCATCCTCATCCTGTCGAANNATGATCGAGGGGGACAGCGCGACGTGTGCGGAACTTTACGCGCTTCTGAGCGCGATCACGGGAGTCCCGGCCAGGCAGAGCATCTCGATCACGGGATCCATGGACCAGGGGGGAAACGTGCAACCGATCGGGGGCGTGAACCAGAAGATCGAAGGGTTCTTCTCGCTCTGCCGCCTCAGGGGACTCGACGGATCGCAGGGGGTCATCATCCCGGAGCGGAACGTCAGAAATCTGATGCTGAGGAAAGATGTCGTCGAGGCGGTCCGGGAGGGGACGTTCCGGATCCACGCCATCGACCACGTGGAGGAGGGAATCGAGATTCTGATGGGGATGCCGGCGGGGAAACCCGGTCCGGACGGAAGATACCCGGACGGGACATTCAACGGTCTTGTGGAGGATCGCCTCGCGTTGCTGCGGGAAGCATCGAAAAAAGAGGAGGATCGAAAGGAGGGAGGGAAGAACAGGAACAGCAACCAGTGAAATCGGGAGGGGAGACTCCCGGAGGAGGAGAGAGATGGCGGACCGGATTATGAAAACCGACTATTTCAAGCTGGAAACGCCGAACAGGCCCGGCGAAGGGGCGCGAGTCCTCAAGGTTCTGCGGGATGCCAGGGTGAACCTCCTGGCGTTTACCGGTTTCCCGAAAGGGGGGAAGACGCAGATGGACTTCGTTCCTTCGAACGCCGCCGCCTTCAAGAAAGCGATGAGGAAGGCAGGTTTGCCCGTGAGCGGGAAGAAGGCCGTCTTTCTCATCCAGGGCAGCGACCGGGTGGGGTCGATACACCGTGTCATGGAGAAACTCGGCAATGCCGGCATCAATGCGACTGCCGTCGACGCGGTCACGGGCGGAAAGGACCGCTACGGCGCCATTCTCTGGGTGAAGGCGGAGGATGTCCGGAAGGCCGCGAAGGTGCTCGCGGTTTCCTGACCGCTCCCGTCGGAGGGAGGAGAATGCACTCCCGCCGGATCGTCATCGTTCTCGTGACGGCACTCCTGTGTGCCGCGGCATCCCCTTCGGCGCGGCAGGCGGACCCGACCCTCGAATTGCGGCTGGCGATGGTGCGGGACCAGATCGAGAGGGAGGGGATATCGGATTCCCGCGTTCTCGAAGCGATGCGGGAGGTCCCCCGCCATCTTCTCGTCCCCCCCGAATACCGACCGATGGCCTACGAGCCCCGACCCCTTCCGATCGGAGAAGGCCAGACGATCTCGCAGCCGTACGTCGTCGCCTTCATGACCCAGATCCTCCGGCTGAAATCCGGAGACCGCGTCCTGGAAGTGGGGACGGGATCCGGCTACCAGGCGGCAATCGCCGCGAAGCTCGCCGGGGAGGTGTACACCGTCGAGATCTTTCCGTCCCTTGCGGACCGTGCGCGCAGGAATCTCGAATCCCTGGGGTTCCGCAACATATTCCTCCGGCAGGGGGATGGGTATTACGGCTGGGAAGAGAAGGCCCCCTTCGATGCCATCATTGTCACGTGCGCAGGGGGCCATATCCCGCCGCCCCTTCTGCGGCAACTGCGAAACGGGGGAAGGATGATCATGCCGGTCGGAGGCCCCTTCATGACACAGAACCTCGTGTTCCTCGAAAAGAACGCCGACGGCGCCCTTTCCCAGCGCAACGTCCTCCCGGTGGTCTTCGTTCGCCTCCTTGGCCACTGAACCCGGACACGGCCGGGTTGCCCCGGCGGTCTTCCTCGTTTCCGCGGCGGCCATGGCCAACGAGATCTTCCTGATCCGCCTGCTCTCTCTTCGGTTCTGGCCCCACTTCGTTCCGCTTATCATATCCCAGGCGATGCTCGGATTCGGCGCGTCAGGCGTCGCTCTCCACCTGCTTCGTCCGCGGATCGCCGAGAAGCCGGAGACCATATTCGCGTGTGTCGTCCTTCTCGCCGCCCCCTCGTTCGAACTTGCGTTCCGGGCATCCCAGCACGTTCCGTTCGATCCTTTCCTGCTCCTGTGGAATCCTTCCTCTTGGCCTGCATTCGCCCTGTTCTTTTTTCTCCTCGCGGTCCCCTTTTTCCTTGCGGGAACAGCGGTCGGCCTTCCGCTCTCCTTCGGACTCGGAAGGGTCGGAATCGTTTACGGTGCGAGTTTCGCCGGGTCGGCCGCCGGTGCGATCATCGCTCTCCTCGCGTTTCTCCTCCTACCGACCGAATCGCTTCTGCGGGTTCCCCTCGGACTGGGGATGATCGCATCCGCATTCGTCCTTTCGTACCCGGGGAGACGGATATCCGCAGGACGGATCGTGTGCGTGATCCTCTCGTCGCTGCTCCTTCTGACCCGACCCGTTCCCATTTCGTTGTCCCCCTACAAGGGGCTTGCGATTGCACGAAAGCTTCCGGATGCGAGAACGCTCTCCGTCCGGTCCGGCGTGACGGGCGATTACCGGGCACTCTACTCTCCGGGCATTCACCATGCGCCTGGTCTCAGCGTCCGGTTCGAAGGAGAGATCCCTCCGCAGGCAGCCATATTCGCGGACGGGGAACTCCGCGGCATCGTTCCCCGGAATGGGGGAAGGACTCTTCCTGACTATCTCGGCTTTCTTCCGGCTGCGCTTCCCTACCGGATGACGAGCAGACCGGAAGTGGCGCAGTTCTCCCTTCGTGGAACCGAAGGGATTCTCATGGCGGCGGGAAATGGGGCGTCTTCCGTCACGGTTGTGGAACAGGCAGCGGAGTACGTGAGAATGGTCGAGCAGGACCTGGCGAAGTTCTCCGCGGGGATGCCTCCCTCGCTCCGGCTGGAGATCCGGAGAGAGGGCGGAAGGAACTTTCTCGCACGGGGAGGGGAGAAGTTCGACATCATCGAGCTGGCGGACGTCTCTTCCCTGACCTTTTCCTCCCTCGGAATTCACGCAACGGGCGAGACCTACCTTCTTACCCGCCAGGGGATCCGGGACGCCCTGTCCCGCCTGAAGCGCAGGGGGGTGCTCGCCGTTTCCGGGTGGCTCAAGTCCCCTCCGCGCGAGAGCCTGAAGATCCTGAACACGATCCGTGCGGAACTGGAGCAGGCGGGCGGAGGGGCTGTGGCGGAGCGTTTCGTTGTGGTCCGGGGGTGGGGGTCGTTCGTGGTCCTCGCGCGGAACGTCCCGTTCACCATGGACGAGCTTGCCGCCGCAAAGCGGTTTTGCCGGGAGACGGGGTTTACGATGGTGTGGCCGGAAGGGGGGACCAGGAATCCCGATGAGGGACTGGAGGAGGCGGCGTTCCGGGAGGCCGTGAAGAGCGCCCTGTCGGGATCGCCGGCCGGGATGCAGGCGGAGGGACTGTTCGACCTCCGGCCCGTCTCCGACGATGCCCCGTATTTTCACCGGTTCCTCAAGCCGGGTTCCCTCACGAAGTTCCGCCGTATTCTCGGGCAGCAGTGGGTTCCTTTCATGGAATGGGGCGTGGTCTTTCTCGCGTTGTCCCTCGCCGTGTCGGTTGTTCTCTCCGTCGTCCTCCTCCTGCTTCCCCTTCCCTTCGTCCCGCAGGGACGAAGGGAAGGGGGGTTCCCGGTGGCGATCTACTTCTCCGCCCTCGGACTGGCCTACATGCTGATCGAGCTCACGTTCCTCAAGTTCGGCATCCTCATTCTCGGGGATCCCATCCGTGCCGCGACGGCGGCCGTCGGGGGGTTCGCCCTGCTGTCGGGATTCGGGAGCGCGGTTTCCGGGAGATGGGAATCCCCGAAAGCGAAGAGGTATGTCTTTCCCGGAATCGGGGTCCTCGCCATGGGAGGATTTCTGGCCCTTTCGCGCGGTGTCCCCTTTCTTTTGCCGACGGAGGAATGGGTGAGGGTGCTCGCATTCCTCGCCGCCCTCGCCCCGGCAGCGTTCCTGATGGGGATCCCATTTCCCGCGGCCCTGTCCCGGATGGCAAGGTCGGGATCGGCGGCCGTCCCGTATGCCTGGGGCGTAAACGGCTTTTTCTCGGTGGCGGGGGCTTCGGTTGCCTCGGTCGGTTCGTTGTGGATCGGATTCCACGGCACGGTTGCCGTCGGCGCCGTCCTGTATCTGCTGGCCGGTGCGGTGTTTCCCCGTCTGGGATCCGGGACACTATCCATCCGCTGACGCATGCGGCGGGCAGCCTCATCGGGGGGATCCGGACGGTCTACTCTTTCCTGATCGAGGAGACGATTCTTCTCTGGTACGCCTCCAGGACTTCTTTCCTGTGGATGATTCCGATCAGCTTTCGCGTTTGGAGGTCGGAGATCACGGGCAGAACCGCCACGTTTTTATACCCGAACTTGATCAGCACGTCGAACAGGGATTCCTGCGGGGTGAGGGATATGACATTCGAGGAGGCGATATCCTTCACCCGTACGAGGTCCGAGAGCCCCTCTTCCATAAGATAGGGGCGGATGTCGCTGAAGGAGACGACACCGTTCAACGCCCCGTCCGAATCCACGAGGTAGAAATAGTCGACCTGTTCCGCCAGGAATCTCGCGGAAAGATGCCGGAAGGAGGCCGAGGACGGGATCGTCAGGACTTCTTTCCTCATCACATCCCTGACGGTAATGGTCTTGAGAACTCCCTCCTCGCGGCCCCTCACCAGGTCCACCCCCTTTTTGTGCAGATGGTGGGTGTAAAGGGAGAAACGGGAGATCTGTCCGGAGACGAGCATCGCGGAGATCACCGCGATGAGCAGCGGGAGGATGATCTCGTAGTCCCCCGTCATCTCGAAGAGGATCAGGATCGCCGTGAGAGGGGCGCCGACCATGGGTGCGAGGAATGCCGCCATACCGATGAGGGTGTATCCCCCCACGGAACCCGCTGTTCCCGGGAAGAGGGCATTCGCCGCGGTGCCGACAAGTCCCCCGATCATGCCGCCGATGAAGAGCGACGGTCCGAGAACCCCTCCCGAACCGCCCGATCCCAGGGAAAAGGAGGTGGCAACGATTTTCAGGAACCCGACCGCCATCAGGAGAACCCAAGGGAGGGTGCCGTGAAGGGCCTGGTCCAGTGCGGTGTGGTCGGTTCCGAGGACCTGGGGGAACTTGATCGCGATGATCCCGGTCAATCCCCCGCCGACCGCCGCCCGCGCCCAGACCGGGATTCTCGAGGAAGAGAACCTTTTTTCCGTTACGTCCAGGGACCGGATGAATGCCTGGGCGATCACCCCGCAGGCGACCCCGAGAAAAGCGCAGAAGAGGATCTGGGGCATGCTGGCCAGAGCGAAAGGCGGTACGCTGAAGATCAGGACGTTCCCGAGAAATGCCCTGGAGACGGCAACGGCCGCGACCGAAGCGATCACGATCGGGGGAAACGTTTGCGCGGAGAAATCCCCCAGGAGAACCTCGAGGGCGAAGAACACCCCGCCCATCGGCGCGTTGAAGACCGCGGCGATTCCGCCTGCCGCACCGCATCCCACGAGATTGCGCATCCGTTCGCCGGAAACCCTCAGAAACTGGCCGACCATGGATCCCACGGCGGCGCCGATCTGGGCGATCGGCGCCTCGCGGCCCACCGACCCGCCCGATCCGATCGTGATGGCGGCCGTGATGGTGCGCAGGGCGACGGTCCTGGGTTTGATGATCCCGCCGCGGAGGGCGACCGTTTCCATCGCGTGCGGCACACCGTCTCCCTTCGCTTCCTTCGGAAAGTAATGGATGAGGGGGCCGATCGCCAGACCGCCCAGCGCCGGGAGCAGGAAGATCAGGAAGGGGGCCGGGGCCATGGCGGAGTAGAGAATCCCGAAAAAGAACGATTTGAAGAGGCGGATCAGAAGAATGAAGGAAACCGCTCCCAGGCCGGTAAGGGCTCCGATGATGGTGGCCAGAAGGACGATGAACAGCTGCGGCCCGATGCGGAACCGCTCCATCGTCCGGAAAATCCATTTCCTCGGGACTTCCATGGCCGCGAGGATCGCCGTGTTGATCCTTTTTACCATGCGTGGCTCGTCCTCCCGGGAAGCCCCCCCCCGGACCGGCCGCCAGCCGAAGGGAAGGGAGGGAGGGACCTGCCGGGCAACCGCGAAGAGAGGGCGAAAAACCGTTGAGGGTCCGTTGTTCCTTCTCCTGTCTCCTACCCGGCCATTCCGGGGCACCGTATTCGGAGGTGAATTGATTTTGGTCCCAATAGCCTGTATGGTGAGGAATCATACTAAACGATCGTTTCCTTTAGCACAACGACCGGGTTCCTCAAGAAAAGATCAGGAAAAAAGAGGAAGAAGACTGTCCGGTTGATCGGGGAGGGAAGGCAGAGGCTGGCGGTGGTTCCTCCATGAAATCCTCGGAGCTTGCAGAAGTCGTCTCCCGGATTTCCGCGGGAGCGAAAGTGATCGTGGTGTCCAATCGCGAGCCGTATGTCCACGAGCGGATCGAGGAGGGGATCCGGGTGGTCCGACCCGCAAGCGGGATGGTGACAGCTCTCGAGCCGATCGTCCGGGCCGTCGGCGGCACATGGATCGCGTACGGGGGTGGAAGCGCCGACCGGCTCGTGGTGGACGAACGCGGCCGGATCGCCCTGCCCCCCGACGACCCGAAATTCATCCTGAAAAGAGTGTGGGTCAGCCGAACCGAGGAAAAAGGCTATTACCAAGGAATGTCCAACACGGCTCTCTGGCCTCTATGCCATATCGTCTACAAGCGGCCCGATTTCACCCGAAGCGACTGGGAGGCCTACAAGGCGGTGAACCGGAGGTTCTGCGAAGCCGTCCTGGAAGAGGCGGGCACCGACCCGGCGATCGTCTTCATCCAGGACTATCATTTCGCCCTCCTCTCCCGGATGATCAAGGACGAAAGGCCTGACATCCGGGTGATCCAGTTCTGGCATATCCCGTGGCCCAACCGGGAAGCGTTCCGCATCTTTCCGTGGGAGGAGGAGCTCCTCGACGGGCTTCTGGGGAATGATCTCCTCGGGTTTCATATCCAGTATCACTGCAACAATTTCCTGGATACGGTGGGGAGAGCCATCGAATCGCTGGTGGACTACGAGCATTTCCGGGTTTTCCGGGGAGGGCATCCCACCTACGTCAGGCCGTTCCCCATCAGCGTCGATTACCGGCAGATCGAAACCGATATCTCCTCCTTGGAGGTGGAGAAACGCAGAACCCGTTTTCTCAAGGAGCTGGAAGGGGACGTCCTGTCCACGAAGCTCTACGTCGGCGCAGACCGGATCGATTACACGAAGGGAATTCTGGAACGTCTCCGGGCGTTCGATCTGATGCTTTCCCGGTATCCCGATACAAAAACGAAAGTCACCATGTTGCAGCTGGCTGCGCCGAGCAGGACGGCCGTGGCGGCCTACCGGAAGCTGAACGAGGAGCTTGACGAGCTCGTCGATGAGATCAACTGGCGGCACCAGACGGAGGAGTGGATTCCCGTCCGCTTTCTGCGTGCCCATCACGACTACTACGCGGTGCTCGCCGCCTGCCGGATGGCGAACGTCCTGCTCGTGACCTCGCTGCACGACGGGATGAACCTGGTTGCCAAGGAGTTCATCTCCGCCCGCACGGACGGGGACGGAATCCTCGTCCTTTCCCAATACACCGGGGCGTCCCGTGAGCTGGCCGACGCGTTGCAGGTCAACCCGTACGACCTCGACCAGATGGCCGATGCGATGTACGCGGCGTTCCTGATGCCCGAAGAGGAACGGCGTCAGCGGATGGAGAGGATGCGCAACATCCTCGAGAAGAACGACGTGTACCGGTGGGGAGCCAACATCTTCCAAGAGCTGGAGAGGACCTCCTTTCTCGAGGGGATGTCGTGAGGGGAGGGATCGTGAACCGGCGTCTCTGGACGTTCGATTTCGACGGAACCCTTTCCCCCATTGTTCCGGTCCGCACCGAAGCCCGGATGCACCCTGCATGCCGGTCGCTTCTCCACGAGCTCGTTCGTGCCCCGGGGAATCTGGTCGCCGTTCTTTCCAGCCGGTCGCTCGAGGATCTTGCTTCCCGCGTGCCTGTGCGAGGGGTGTTCCTCGGGGGAGGGAGCGGACTCGAATGGCGGCTCCCGGGGGGACATCGGATCGTTCCCGGGAGGGAGGTCGTGAGGAGTGCAAAGAATGCCCGCACACGGATCGTACCGTTGCTCGAGAAGATCTCCTCCGTACCCGGCGCCGACATCGAGGACAAGCGATGGTCCCTCGCGGTTCACTACCGTCGGGTTCCCCCGAACGAGCGTGCGGCACTTGTTCCTCTGCTGGACAAGGTGCGGCGACATGAGGACGTTCGCGTCTTCGAAGGGCCTTCCGTAGTGGAGATCCTGCTTGTGCCCGGCTGGGATAAGGCGATCGGGATTGACCATCTTTGCCGCTTTCTCCGGTTCGACCCGTCGGGCGGGAGGACCGTCTATGCGGGGGACGACGAAAACGACGGCACCGCCATGCGTTGGGCCCTCTCCCGCAAAGGGACCGCTCTTGCCGTCGGGAACCGCCCCGGGGTTCCCGGCGCGCGTGCCGTATCCGGCCCCGCATCGCTGGCGAACGCCGTGCGCCGGCTTGCCTCTCTCTCCGGGAGCGAGGGGGACGTTTGCAGGAGGACCGCATCCGGATGACCCCGTTCAAAGTGAAGGATTGCGCCCTCCTCGTCCGGATGAGCGGCCTTCCCCCGGCAATCAATCTCCGGGAACTCCGGGAGCGATTGGCGGCGTGCAGCGAAAACGCCCTTTTCCATCATTTCTGCGAGCCTCTGCTCCGCCCCGCGTTCGACCACCCCGACTACCGGAACGATTTCGCCGTCTGGGCGAAATGGTATCTCGCGGATAGAGTCCTCGCGGAACGGCTGGGCATCCTGGACCCCTTTTCCATGGGTTCCCTCGAGGAAGTCCGGGCGGTTACCCTGGACATCATCGATGAGAGGCTCAGCGAAGTGGCCGCGATACCGTCCGCCGCCCCGGGGGACGAATTCTACTTTCTCGAGGCGACGACCATCGTCTTCGACACGGAGGACCGTATCGCCTCCGCGAGGGAGCTTGCGCCGGCCATCCGGAAGATGACGAATGGGAGCGTCTACTACCATTTTCTGGAAGCCCGGCGTCGCACACCGGCCGGGAGGGACGATTTCTCCGCGTGGCTGAAGGCAGAGGAGAAGAAAAACGCAAAGTATATCCGCGCCCTGGATTCGATCGACTTCTATTTTCACACCCTCAGCAATCTGAAGGAAGAGATCATCGCCGCATTGGAGAAGGTGGAGCGGAAACGATGACCGTGCCCCTGTCCGCCTACGAGAAAATCGTAGGACCCACAGCCATTACGCAGCTCCGGCGACTCGGGAAGAAGCTCGGGGGGATCCGGGTTGTCCATGTGAACTCCACGAGGGAGGGGGGAGGGGTCGCGGAAATCCTCGAATGGATGATCCCTCTCATGCGCGAGGTGGGGCTCGACGCCTCGTGGGAAGTCATCCAGGGGACGGAGGAATTTTTCGAGGTCACCAAGAATATCCACAACGGGCTGCAGGGGAGACCCGTGGACCTCTCGCACAAGGGATGGAAGATCTTCCAGGAGGTCAACGAGAAGAACATGGACAAGCTGCGGCCCACCCTGAAGGACGCAGAGATCGTCGTCGTGCACGATCCCCAGCCCGCCTTTCTTCTCGCTCTGTGCGACAAAAGAAAAGGAAAATGGATCTGGAGGGGGCATATCGACATCAGCCGCCCCTTCCGGCCCGTGTGGAAGGTCCTGAGGACCATGCTGGAAAAGTACGACGCCAGCATCTTCTCCATGTGCGAGTTTGCCCAGGCGCTTCCCCACATCCAGTTTCTCGTCCCGCCGAGCATCGATCCGCTGAGCCCGAAGAACCGCGATCTCGAACCGTCCGAGCTCGAAACGGTGAGAGCCCGGTTCGGGATCGACCCCGATCGCCCCCTGCTGGTGCAGGTCTCCCGGTTCGACCGGTTCAAGGATCCCGTGGGCGTGATCCAGGCATACCGCATGGTCCGGAAAGTCGTGCCGGTCCAGCTCGTGCTGGCGGGGGGAAGCGCCGCGGATGATCCGGAGGGAAATGCGGTTCTGGAGGATGTTATGGAAGCCGCAGGCGAAGACCCCGACATCCATGTACTCAACCTTCCCCCGAGCGCGCACCTGACGATCAATGCCATACAACGCCTTGCGGACATCATCCTCCAGAAATCGACGAGGGAAGGGTTCGGCCTGACGGTGACGGAGGGGATGTGGAAAGGAAAGCCGGTCATCGGGGGGGACACGGGGGGGATCCGCCTTCAGGTGGTGAACCACCACACCGGTTTCCTCGTGAACACTCCCGAAGGGGCGGCGCACAGGATCCGCTACCTCCTTCATCACCGGGAACGCATCAGGGAGATCGGCGAGGAGGCACGCGAATTCGTCCGGGAAAACTTCCTGCTGAGCCGGCACCTCCGTGAGTATCTCACCCTGATCCTCGCCATCCGCAGGGGGGTGGACGGTCGGTCATTCGAGGTATGACACGGGAGGGGCGGGCGCTCTCCCGTTATTTCCTGGCTTCGTAGATCCTCAAAGGGGGGAGGTTGAGCATCTCGTACTCGACAAGCACAGAAGGGAAAATCCGCTCCAGGTGAAATTTCAGGTGGTTGTTGGACTGGTAGAAGGTCTGGTAGGCCAGAAATTTCCCCCCCGGGCGAAGGGCGGAGAAGGAGTTCCGCAGAATCCGGTCTTTCAGGTGATCCGTCAGGAAGGAAAACGGGATCCCGGAAATCACGTAGTCGGCGGAGGTCTTCCCGAATCCCGCCAGGGTATCGTGGATATTCGACGCGCAACCGTTCACCACGATCAACCTCGGGTCCCGGATCTTCCTTCTCAGCACCTCAACGAAGTTGGCGTTGCGCTCGATCGTGATCAGCAGGGAGTCGAGCCCCATCTTTCCCAGAAGGTAGTTCGTGAAAACCCCGGTTCCCGGCCCGTATTCCACGATCAGGCCGCATCGCGAAAAATCGATCTTGCCGCACACTTTTCTGACGCCGAAGTCGGAGGTCGGGGTAATGGAGGCGATATACTTGTCCGAGAAGAAGTTTTTCACATAGGACAGTGTGCTCATGATATTCTTCCCATCCTCCGTTTTCCCGGGTTTGCCGGAAAAACCCCTCCCCCCCCGCCCGGGGTTCGCGGCAGGACGGGCAACCCGGTTATGATGACCAGAAGTACGCAATATGATAAGCAATCGGCGGGACGACCGCCAGTCCAATTTTATCCCTCCCGAACCGGCATCCATCCGTTTTGCTTTTCACGAAACCACAGGCCGGGCGGCGGACCGAGGGGGAGGATTCTCTTGCCGTCGGGGAAAAAACAGGATTCCCGCACGGTCCGTCACGCGGCCGGGAAGAGGGGGTAGACATGTTCCAGGAGATCCTGAACCGGGAATATTTTCAGAACCGGGTTGCGGACTATCTCGTTTTCCTGATCGTCCTGGTCGCAGGGATCGTGATTGTCATGCTGTTTCAACGGATCGTCCTTGGACGGCTGAAACGATGGGCGAAAACGACCACATGGAATATCGATGAATTCATCATCGATATCGTTCGAAAGATGCTCGTTCCGATCGCCTATTACGGGGTGTTTTTCCTGGCCGTGGGCCACCTGGCGCTTCCCCGGGTTCTGGGCCGGATCATCGGGGTGGCCGGGGTGGTCCTGATTGCCTTCCTGTCCGCTCAGGCTCTGATCGCGGTGGCGAGGTTCGCCATCCGGAGTTACATAGAGACCGCGGAGAAAGGGTCGTCCCGCGAGCGCGCCCTTCAGGGATTCATGACCCTGATCCGCGTCGTCGTGTGGGGGCTCGCTACGGTCGTCCTCCTGGACAATCTCGGCATCCGGATCAACACGGTCATCGCCGGTCTCGGGATCGGCGGCATCGCCGTCGCGCTGGCGGCGCAGAACATCCTCGGAGACCTCTTCGCCTACTTCACCATCATGTTCGACAGGCCCTTCGAGATCGGCGACTTCATCATCGTCGGGGAGTACATGGGAGTGGTCAATCATCTCGGGGTGAAGACGACGCGCATCGGCAGCCTGGGCGGGGAGCAGATCGTCATGTCCAACAAGGACCTCACCGATTCCCGGGTCCGGAACTACAAGAGGATGGAGAAACGGAGGGTTCTGTTCCGCCTCGGGGTCACCTACCAGACGCCTTTCGGGAAGTTGCAGGAGATACCGGAAGTCATTGCCGGCGTCATCCGGGGAGTCGAGGACACCGCCTTCGATCGGGCACATTTCTTCTCCTACGGGGACTTCAGTCTCGTTTTCGAGGTGGTCTATTACGTCATGGACAACGACTACACCAAGTACATGGACATCCAGCAGGAGATCAACCTGAGGATTCACGAGGAGTTCGAGAAGCGGAAGATCGAGTTCGCGTACCCGACGCAGACGCTCTACCTGAACAGGATCCCTCCGTCCTAAGAACGAAACGGCGGGAATCCGCGCCCGGCGTCGTCGGACGGGAGAAGGGGGTGATCGGCCGTCAGCCGTCCTCGCGGGCTTCGAGCCATCGCTCCGCATCGATGGCGGCCCGACAGCCGGAACCGGCCGCGGTCACCGCCTGGCGGTAGACGAGGTCGTGCACGTCGCCTGCGGCAAAGACACCCTCGACGCTGGTCCCCGAGCCGTTCCGGACAACGATATACCCCTGATTCAGTTCCAGTTGTCCCTCGAAGATCGTGGTGTTCGGAACGTGTCCGATCGCGACGAAGACCCCGTCGGTTTTCCGGGTATCCTCCTTTCCGTTCACCGTGTTCCGGATCGTTACCCCGGAAACCTCCTGTTTCCCGGGATCGAGGATGTCCGTGATCACGGTGTTCCAGAGGAACTCGATCTTGTCGTTCCTCGATGCGCGATCGGCCAGGATCTTGGAAGCACGGAGCTGGTCGCGACGGTGCACGACGGTGACCCGGCTGGCGAATTTCGTGAGGAAGGTCGCCTCCTCGATCGCGGTATCCCCGCCTCCGACGACCAATACCTCTTTGTTCCGAAAGAAGGCGCCGTCGCACGTCGCGCACGTGGATACGCCCCGGCCGAGCAGTCTTCTCTCGGACTCCAGCCCCAGCATCCTTGCCGAGGCGCCCGTTGCGATGATCACGGATTCCGACCGGTAGGTGCTCTCCTCGGTCTTCACGGTGAAGGGCGGATGGCGGAGCGACACCTCGGTTGCCCTCTCCATCCGGTATTCCGCCCCGAAACGCTGGGCCTGCTGCTTCATGAGATCGACGAGTTCCGGCCCCTGGACGCCTTTCGGAAACCCGGGAAAGTTTTCCACATCGGTCGTGAGGGACAGTTGTCCGCCTGGCTCGTGCCCTTCCAGGACGAGGGGGGCAAGATTTGCCCGCGCCGTGTAGATGGCGGCCGTGGAGCCGGCGCACCCGGACCCGAGAATGATCACCTTGCGTGACATGGTTCCTCCTCCGATGTGTTCAAAGCCCTGGGGAAGTTTGCCCTCTGACGATAATCGTTGTCAAGCCGGCCTCCTGTTCGAGAAGGTGTCGAATCCTCCTGGATATCGGAGCATCCCAGTACTAAAAGAAAACGACGAATCACAGAACGGGAGGAGACGCCATGTGTGACCCATGCGCATGCGGCGGGAAGAAATAACACCGTAGCTGAAATAGGGATCGGGGGGAGAGGGGAATCCTCTCCCCGCTTTTTTGTCCGGAAGGCGTCCGGTGGCGGGATCGAGGAGCGAAAGGAGGGATCTGGAGATGATATTCTCGGAACATCTGAAACCCGGGGGACTTGGGGTGATGGCGACGGCTGGGGGTGATGGAACCGTGAACACGGCCGTTTACGCGCTTCCCCATCTGACCGGCGAAGGCACCGCTGCATGGGGAATGACCGAGGGGCGTACCTACCAGAACGTTCGCGGAAATCCGAACGCCTCCTACCTGTACGCAGCCCCCGGCGGGGGATACAAGGGAGTTCGGCTTACCCTGAGGCTCAAGGAGATCCGGGATTCCGGGGAGCTCCTCGAGACGATCCGGGCGCGGACGAGGGAAACGTCGGGTGAAGGAGCGGCGAACGCCACCAGATATGTCGCCTTCTTCGAGATCATCGAGGAGAGGCCGCTTGTCTGAGGGAACCCCCCGGAGAGGCGGGGGATGGTCGAGGCACGCCGGAAAACGGGAGTTCCCATGAAGCAGGCAGGGACCTTCGCCGCCTGGTTGGCGATCGTCTGCACAATGTCGCTCATTCCTCCCGCTGCCTGCACTACCAGGTCGAACCTTCGATCGATCCGTCTTCCCCCGGGATTCGCCACATCCCTGTATCCCTACCGGATACCCTATGAAATCCGGGATCGGGAAAAGAAGGCGCCTCGAGGTCTGTCAAAAATAATCTGTTGGCGAGGGGAAAAACCGGACTACCATTGGAGGATGATTTCCCCGATGACGTTCAGGGACGGAGGGACAACATGAGAAGGAGCCTGTCGCTCGTGGCTGTGGCCGTTCTGAGTGTTGCGTTTTTCCCGGGATGCAAGCCTCCCCCCGGGAATGAGATGAAGATCGGCCTGATCACCCCGCTTTCGGGAGATGTCAAGACGTTCGGAGAATCCGTGAAAAATGCGTTCGAGATCGCAGTGGAGGAGGCGAACACCAAAGGCGGCGTGGGAGGCAGGAAAATCGCCACCGTCATCGTGGACGACAGGAACGATCCCACCGAGGCGAGCAACGCGGCGAACCTCCTCATCAACCAGCACAGGGTGAAGGCGATCGTCGGCTCGGTTACATCGAAAACCACCATTCCGGTCTCCGATCTCGCCCAGAGTTCCCGGATCCCCACGATTACGGGTACTGCGACGAATCCCAAGGTTACCGTTGCGGACGGAAAGCGGAAGGACTATATGTTCCGGTCCTGTTACACGGACTCCTTCCAGGGAACGGTGATGGCGAAATTCGCTCGGGGAGAGCTCCAGGCAGTCACGTCCGCCGTCCTCTACGACGCCTCCAACGACTATTCCAAGGGGATCGCCGAGGTGTTCCGGGACGCCTTCACCCGCATGGAAGGGAAGGTGTCGGCCTACGAGTCGTACGGGAAGGACGACGTGGATTTCTCGGCACTGCTCACCAAGGTGAAGGCGTCGAAGCCGGACGTCCTCTTTCTCCCCGACTACTACAACAAGGTCGGTCTCATCGCGAAGCAGGCGAAGGAACAGGGCCTGGAGGCGAAATTGATCGGGCCGGACGGATGGGATTCCCCGGATCTGGTGAAGGTGGCTGGGGATGCGATCGAGGGTGGGTACTTCTCCAACCATTACTCCCCGGAGGATACGCGACCCGAGGTGGTGAACTGGGTGAAGAAGTACCGGGAGAAGTTCGGCCAGACCCCGGATGCCCTGGGGACCCTTACCTACGACGCCACCAACATGCTGGTGGAGGCGATCCGGAGAGCGAACAGCGACGACCCAGGCAAAATCCGGGATGCGCTTGCGTCGCTCAAGGGGTTCGAGGGGGTCACCGGGAAGTTCACGATGGACGAGAACGGCGATCCGATCAAGAGCGCCGTCATCATCCAGATCCGGGACGGGAAGCAGAAATTCCTCCAAGTCGTGAATCCCTGACCCCGGAGACGAAGGGGAAAAACGATCGGCCGGGCGGTCTCTGCGCCACCCGGCCTTCTTTTTTTTCTTTTGCAGAAAAAGGGGACGAGGCGATACATTCCGCTTATGGAATATTTCCTTCAACAGGTGATCAACGGTCTGCAGATCGGGTTCGTCTACGCCCTGATCGCCCTCGGCTACACCATGGTCTACGGGATCGTTCGGCTGATCAATTTCGCACACGGGGACGTCTTCATGATCGGCGCCTTCATCGGTCTCTACGCCGTCGAACGGTACCAGTGGCCGCTCACGGCGGTGTTCGTGTCCGCGGTCGTCGGGTGCACGATCCTCGCGGTTCTGATCGAACAGTTGGCGTACCGTCCCCTGCGGCACGCCCCGAAGATCGCCTCGCTGATCACCGCAATCGGGGTCTCGCTGTTTCTCGAGTACTTCACAAGCCTTCGGCAGGTATTCGGCCCGAACTTCTACTCCTTTCCCCGCCCCTTCGCCGTGGTCAGCTGGAATTGGCACGGCATCCTGGTGACCAATATCCAGGCGGTCATTTTCTTCGTCACGGTCTTCTGCCTCCTCCTTCTCCAGTTCATCGTGTTCCGGACAAAGATGGGCAGGGCGATGAGGGCGGTATCGTTCGACTACGTCACCGCCGGGCTCATGGGGGTGAACGTAAACATGGTGATCTCCTTTACCTTCGGTCTCGGGGCGGCGCTGGCGGGCGTGGGTGGGGTGTTGTACGGCATTGCCTATCCCCAGGTGAACACGTTCATGGGATTCATGCCGGGACTCAAGGCGTTCACCGCGGCCGTTCTCGGCGGGATCGGCAACATTCCGGGTGCGGTGCTGGGGGCGCTCATCATGGGGCAGTCGGAAACGATGGTGTCGGCCTACGTATCCTCCGCGTACCGGGACGGGATCGCCTTCGTGATTCTCATCCTGGTGCTGCTGTGGAAGCCGACCGGAATCCTCGGGACCCCCCGGACCGAAAAGGTCTGAAGCTTGGTGCGTCTTCTGCGGAACCTGATCAAGACCTTCGTCGCGTACGCGTTCCTGGCGGGGAGCATCTCTCTCCTGGCGGGAGGGGGGGTTGTGAACCCCTACTGGGTCCAGATCCTGGAACTGGCGTGCATCGTTGCGATTTCGGCCCAGGGTCTGAACATCATCTACGGCCATACCGGCCTGTTCTCGCTCGGTCACGCGGCGTTCTACGGGATCGGCGCCTACACGGCCGCCTATCTCATGAAGATGTACGGGGGGCAGTCCCAGGCGGCATTCCTCGCCGCGCTGCTCGCGGGGGGGGGTGCCGCGGCCGCGGTCGCCTGCCTCATCGGATTGCCCACGCTCCGGCTTACTTCGGACTACCTGGGCATTGCGACTCTCGGGTTCGGAATCATCATGAAGGTCGTCTTCGACAGCGCCGACCGGTTCCTCCCCGAGCTGGGGGGCGCCCGGGGAATGACAGGGATTGCGAAGATGACGACCGTTCCCTGGGTGGTCTTCTTCCTGCTCGCCTCCCTCCTCGTCGTACGGAACATGATCCACTCCAGCTACGGGCGGGCGATCCTCTCGATCCGCGAGGACGAGATCGCTGCCGAGACGATGGGGATCGACACATTTCAATACAAAATGGTCGGATTCGTGACCGGATGCACCTTTGCCGGGGTGGCGGGGGGCCTCTACGCGCACCTGTACGCCTTCCTCCACCCGAGCAATTTCGACTTTTTCAAGTCGATCGACATCCTGGTCATCGTCGTTCTCGGGGGCCTGGGGAACATGAGCGGGACGCTTGTCGCCTCGTTCGGGTGGATCTTCCTCCTGGAAGGGCTGCGGGTTGTTCTTCCTCCGGGGTACGTGGAGCTTCGATGGGTGCTGATCCCCGTCCTGCTGATCGTCACCATGCTCCTGCGACCGCAGGGAATTTTCGGGACGCGGGAATTTCCGTTTCTGAGGGGAAAGGTATACCGATGATGCTCGAGATCCGGGGGCTCACCAAGCATTTCGGCGGCATACGGGCGGTAGACGGCGTCGACCTCCATCTCGGGGAAGGGGAACTCGTCGGCCTCATCGGGCCGAACGGATCGGGGAAGACCACGGTGTTCAACCTGGTGACCGGGATCTACCGGGCCGATGCCGGCTCCGTCACACTCAAGGGAGAAAACCTCGT
This sequence comes from Deltaproteobacteria bacterium, assembly GCA_003513855.1. GTDB lineage: Bacteria > Desulfobacterota > Deferrimicrobia > Deferrimicrobiales > Deferrimicrobiaceae > CSP1-8. The sequence goes on from DOTC01000004.1 coordinate 17,990, forward strand.
GGGGCTCCCTCCGCACCGGATCAACCGGCTCGGGGTCGCAAGAACCTTTCAGAACATCCGGCTCTTCAGGAACCTGACCGTCATGGACAACGTGCGGATCGCCCACCACTCCCACCTGGGGTACGGTCCCGTGGCCGCGCTGTGTCGGACCGGGCGATTTTACAACGGCGAGAAGGAACTAAATGGGATCGTTGAGGTATTTTTATCTATCTTTTCGCTTCAAAACAGGAAAAATGATATAGCGGGAAGTCTTTCCTATGGGGACCAAAGGAAACTGGAGATCGCAAGGGCTCTCGCCTCGAAACCGGAGGTGCTCCTTCTCGATGAACCGGCGGCGGGGATGAACCCATACGAGGTGGGAAGGTTGATGGAGTTTATCCTCGCGATCCGGGATCGGTTCCGGATCTCCATCCTGCTGATCGAGCACCAGATGAGACTGGTCATGGGAATCTGCGAGCGCCTGGCCGTGATGGATTTTGGTCAGGTGATCGCGAGAGGACTCCCCTCGGAGATCCGGGAAAACCGGAAAGTGATCGAAGCATATCTCGGGGAGGACGTCGCGATCGAATGAGAAGAGGCAAGGAGCAATACAACGGATGCGATGATGTTGCTATCTGTTGAACATATAAACGTATATTACGACAACATTCGGGCTTTGCACGACGTCTCCTTCACCGTGGGAAAAGGGGAGATCGTTTCGTTGATCGGAGCGAACGGGGCTGGGAAGAGCACCATTCTGAAAGCGGTGTCCGGGATCCTGAAGCCCCGGTCCGGAAGGATCCTCCTCGCGGGCAAGGACTTGGTCGGGGTCCCCCAGCACAGAATCGCCAGGATGGGCGTATCCCTCGTACCGGAAGGGCGGGGAATCTTCGCGAATATGACCGTTCGGGATAACCTGGAGATGGGCGCGTTCACCCGGAACGTCCGGGAGGAGATCGAGAAAAGTGTCGCGGAAGTGTTCGCCCTCTTCCCCCAGCTGAGGGAGAGGGCTTCCCAGTCGGCGGGTACTCTCTCGGGCGGGGAGCAACAGATGCTCGCCATCGGGCGGGCGATGGTCGCCAAGCCTTCCGTCGTCCTGCTGGACGAACCCTCGATGGGGCTTTCCCCCCTTCTGGTCCGTGATCTCTTTTTCCTCATCCGGGAAATCCATCAGGCCGGAACGACGATCCTCCTCGTCGAGCAGAACGCGTTCATGGCGCTCTCCGTCTCCCACAGGGCATACGTTCTGGAAACGGGCGCCATTGTCCTGTCGGGAAATGCATCCGATCTTCGCTCGGACCCGAAGGTCAGAGCCGCCTACCTTGGGGATGTGACAGGATAGGGGTGGTCCGAAGGGCCCTGCCGCAGGTAGATGGCGCCGGGGGGACCGGCGGGAGTGAACCAGACCGATGTTCGAGGGGGGAGTTTTTCCGTCCTTCCGAGCACCAGCGCACCCCCGGGGGGAAGGGCCGATGCGATCGATTCGGCGATCTCCATCCGGCGCCGGGGAGCGAAATAGGTGAATGCCGCATTGCGGCAGAGGATGATGTCGAACGCGCCGGGAGGAGGCTCGAACAGGAGATCGTGTCTTTGAAACGTCACGGAACGGAGGACGTCCTCCCGCAGCCGGTATCTTCCCCCTTCCCGCCGGAAATACTTTTCGACGACCGGCCCCGGAACCTCGCGGAGACTGCTCTCGGAGTAGAGCCCTGCCGCGGCGCGCGCCAGGCACGCCTCGTCGACGTCCGTTGCCAGGATGGAAAGAAGGGGTCGCGGACCCGGAAGTTCCTCCCACAGGATCCGGAGGGTGAACGCCTCCTCCCCCGAAGCGCACCCTGCGCTCCAGGCGCTCGCCGGACTCCCTTTCGCCGCAAGGGGAGTAAGGATATGGCGTGCAAGGGTATCGAACACCTTGCGGTTGCGAAAGAACCGCGAAATCGTCACTGTCAGGAGAGGCCGCAGGGCCTCCCGCTCCCCGGGGGTTCTCCGGAGCAGGACCAGATAAGCCTGGAAATCGTGAACTCCCAGCGATGCCATTCTCTGCATGACCCGCCGGCGGATGTTCCGCCTCCGCAACGCGGTCGGGGAGAGTCCGAGAGAGGGGAGGGCTTCGGCGAGGAATCGTTCGAAATCCGTCACGGTTTACCCCGCTCGGAAATCCCCTGTTGGACAGGCTGCGCTCAAGAAGGGATCCCCTCCTCAAGGGCGGGGGCGCCCGACGGGGATCGGATCGATTTCCGGTGACGCCTGACCGGCATGGATGTCGACGATCTTGTGAACGATGCCCTACCGCGGGCGGGGGGAAGTTTCCGAAGGAACGTGAGCGTCCGTTCGGGCACGGAAGACGGGTCGATGGAGGTGAGAAATTCGGGCGGCTGGCGCTTTCGGAGGATGGACACGATTTGCTTCATTGCGGATGGAGGCAGATCCGTCACCTTGCCCTCGGAGGCTCGCTCCATGATGAGAGAGGCGAACCGCCCGACCTCCTCGAACGAGATCGGACGGTCCCCCGGGGCTTTCTTGGTGATGGGTCCTGCCCCTTGGCTCATATCACTCCTTCTCGGCAGAGATCAGTTCCAGGAACGACGACTGCAGCGGGTCCTTCCCGAGAAAGCGGCCTACCCACTCCTGCCCTGCGGGGGAAGCCGTGATCTCCCCGAACGCCCGGGCGTCATTTCCCAGGCCGGAGAGAAACCCGCTTTCGTAGCCGTATTTCATGGCGAGGAGAGCCCCCTTCGCGGCGGCTCCCCGTGCGGCGCGGAGATCTTTCGCCTCCTCCGGGCCGGGAACGGGGGCCGCAAGGATCTCCCGGACATCCCTGCGTTCCAGAAAACGGCGAAGGGCTTCCTTCTGCTCCGACGCAATGGCGTCCCAGTCCTTCCGGGGGAAGGGCCTGTCTCCCGAGAGGAACGCACGCGCCCGCGTTACGGCCGCGGACAGGGCGGTCGCGGACGGGAGGAACTCGTCGGCCAGTCCCCACGCAACCGCCGTGTCCCCGTCCACCGGCTCGCCGTTGGCGCTCATCTCCGCCGCCCGGGCGGGTCCTACCAGGCGAGGGAGGCGCTGCATCCCCCCGTATCCGGGGATGATGCCGAGCTTGACCTCGGGTTGGCCCAGGCTTGCGTTCTCCGTCACGATCCGGTAATGGGCGCTCATCGCCAACTCGTTGCCGCCACCCAGGGCAAACCCGTCGACGACGGCGATCACGGGAAGGGGCAGGGCCTCGAGTTCCGTGAAGACGGAGATGTTTTTCGACGCAAGGGCGCGGATCATTCCGGCATCTTTCCCGTGGAACTCCTTCACGTCTGCACCCGCAACGAAGGCCCTTCCTGCGCCGGTCAGCACCAGTGCCCGAACGGCTTTCCCCCCGATCGTCCCGAGGGAGCCGGCCTCCCGAACCACCGAGGAAAGCTGGGAAAGCAGTTCCTCGTTGAGCGCGTTCAGCGCCTCCGGACGGGTGAGAGTTACGATTGCCACCTCGCCAAGGAGTCTCACGTCGAGGAACCGGTTCTCCTTCGGTTCCGCGACCATGATCCTCTCGCCGAGGAACACATCCTCGTATTCCCGGATCGAACGCCCGGCCCGGTCCGCCTGGACAAGCGCGACGCCTTTCGGTTTCCCCATGGTCCCGTCCAGCATTTTCTGGTGGACCCCGGGAAGTCCGTCCAGGGTGGTGATCTCCAGGTCCTCCTGCTCCATGACGATCTTCCCCTCGGCAAGGAGCCGGATGACTTCCCCCGCCTGGTCCGAGCGGTACATGTGGGATCCGAAAATGGACATGTTCGTCTTCCCGCGCAACACGATGAACCCGCAGGGCATCGCGTTTTTCTCGTCGTAGTCGCGCAGGACGAAGGTGCTGTATTGGAGGGTGCTCTGGTCCGGGCGCTCCACGATAAAATCGGGGCTCTGGCGGGGGCCGAAAATACCCCAGTACGCCTTGCCGAGGGCCTGGGCGCTTCGCATGAACCCCGTAGTGTATTCGGGGTCCGGCTTTCCGTCGGGCGTAAGCGGGTCGGGCATGTCCGGCAGGAAGCGGATTCCGTCCCGGTCGATCACGCGGGAAGGGGGGATGCCCATCCGCCGGAGCGAGGCGATCCCCTTTTTTTCGGCGGAGCGGGAGGCCACGAAGGCGAGTTCCGCTCCGCGGGCAAGCGCCGCCCGGGCGAAGCTTCGGGAGTAGGCGTCAGCCCCCCAGATCAGGCCCTTGCGGCCGGGAAGGAGGCCGATTTCCGCGAAGATCGCATCGGGCGTGCCCTTCCGGAAGAGAACCTGCTTCTGCCGCATCCAGACCCACCGAGCGTCGAATACGTACCTCCCTCCGTCGTAGAAGAAGGTTTCCTTGTATTCCCCCTTGAGACCTTTCCCCGTGGCGCCGAAGAATGCAAGCGAGCCGTTTTGGGACAGTGCGGAGACGAGCAGGGGGAAGTTGAGGGCGCCGGTATGCTCGAAGATCCTGTCCACCGGGCGGCCGTCGTTGGCGGCATATACGGCCTGCCGGAACGGCTCCGTCCGCGCGAACCACTCCTCGTACAGGGTTCCCGGCGGGATGAAGCCGAAGACCTCCGGAGGGATGGCGCGCCGATCGATGAACGCATCCGCGATGCCGCGCTCACGGAGCGATCGCGCAAGGTCGGGATTGGACCCCATCAGGATCACCCGGGCACCGAGCCGCTTGGCGATCTGCGCCCCCGCGAAGCTCGTACCCTTTCCGCCTCCCAGGAGAAGGACGGAATTCCCGGGGGAGACACCGAGTCTCTCGACGATGGCACGGTAGGCCGTTCCGTAGGTGAGAAGCATCGCCGCAAGCCTCTCCGGAGCATGCCCCCGCAACGGGGGTGGGACAGGGATCGCCCGTTCCTCGTCCACGATCGCGAACTGGGCGTTGAACCCGTCATGGGTCTCGTATCCGCGGATGTTGTGACCGGTCCAGGAATCGAGGATAACCGCCTGCCCCTCCCTGACGCGCGATACCGCACCGCCTGTGTCGACCACGATCCCCAGGGCGTCGCTTCCCGGGATGTGAACGGTTGCGGAGTCCCCTCTCCCGAAAACCGGGACCGGGAGGCCCATCGATGCGAAGATGGTGTTGAAGTTCGGTCCCGTGGCAAGGATCGCCACGAGAACGCGTTTCGCGTCCCGTCCGCGCAGGCGGGGAACCTGTACCTGCTCCCGTCGGAGAGATTCGGAGGGCAACCCGTACCGGTCCCGGTGGATCGTAAGCGCTTGCATCATTTCGGGGAGGGGGGTGCCAAGGGTCGGCGGACAGGAAAGAGGCCATGATCTGGCACGATCGTTCGGTTTCCCGGACATGAAATCCTCCTCAGCGTACACTTGGTCGTTGCGGTGTGTCGTCCCGGATGGCGTCTTTTTTTCGATTCCAAGAAATGGAGTCTGATTCAAAAATGTAGTATATTTCCGTGCATGCCCGGGAAGCCAGAGGAAAAACGCGGCTATCTCGAGAGGAGCGACCGGATGAGCGTGAAGGGCAAGCCGCCACATCAATTCGTGCTATTTTACGATGGTTGCCGTCGATCCGGATAGACGACCGACCATGGTGGCCCGGCGCGTTCTGGAGACGGATCAGGAACGGCGACGGAACGAGGAGGCCGCCCAGCGCGTTGAGTCCCGGAGAAGGCCCAGATAGGGCGCAACCAACGGCCTCCAAGGGTGCGCTTTTCCCTGTTGATCCCCGGGGGGATCGGGTATAATGATATCCGGCTCCATGTACGGCGGCGGGGTAACGCGCGGACGAACATTCATGGCCCCAGGAGGGGAAGGGGGTTGCCATGATGGATGTCCTGTTCTGGGCGTTCTTCGGCATCGGGTTCCTTGTCATGATGGCGATGATCGTGTCCGTTTTCCGGTCGATCTGGAACGGAAAGAAGGAAAGGGATCACTGGAAAGGAATCAGTGATAAATCCTCGATCCTTCGCAGGTAGGAGTGGAAAAGTTTTTCCCGTTCCGGCGACGGCAGGAAAATTACAACCTAAAATGGGAACTTGGGAACCCTCAACAAGGAACAGGAAACAGTACCAATTTGTTAAGTCCTCAAAACCACTACGGTTTCTTTTTTTTCGTTAAGGCTCGGTAATTGCATTTTTTCTGGGAGGATATGCGAGGCTACCCCGTATACAGGATGGACACCTCGACCGACACAATCCTTCGCGTCGGGACGATGCTCGAGTTCCGCAAAAGCAGAAGAAGCATGAACCGTATCGCCCTGGCGAAGCTCGCCCAGAAGCTTTTCGCGTCGGGGCCGGGCGACATCATCTATCTGGGGTCCGAATCCGCCCTCGAACGCGCCGAAGTATCGAGGAATCTGGGGGAGACCCTCACCGCAGGATAACTACCCTCCATCCTGATTCCGGCCGCATCGCAACAGGGGGCAAGCCGCCGCTCGATCGGCGAAAAAAGAGCAAAGGAGAGCGAAAGGGATGTCAACAGGGACGGTGAAGTGGTTCAACGATTCCAAAGGGTACGGGTTTATTACACCTGACGAAGGGGAGGACATCTTCGTCCATTTCAGCGAGATCGTGGGAGATGGTTTCCGCTCCCTGGCCGAGGGGATGAAAGTGGAGTTCGAGGTGACCCACGGACCCAAGGGGAAAAAAGCGTCCAACGTCCGGAAAGTCTGACCGGCCGCGAACCGGGGATCAGGAGAAAGCGCCACGGGAGGAGATCCCGGAGGCGCTTTTTTTTTGGGGAATCCCTGGCCATTTTTCCTTCGTTCGCCTCAACGGATCCGAAAGGGAGTGACACGATGGGTTCCCTTTGCTAGATTGTCCCCTACAATCCGCCCGATCCGCTTTCCGCCCGGCCGATCACGTTTCCGCCCGGGTCATCGAATTTCCGGAAGGGGAGAGGGCCATCGCGCAGAGGTGCCCCCCATGTCCTCCACCCTCACGCCTCTTTTCCGACCCGGCCGCATCGCCGTCATCGGCGCTTCGGCCAATCCCGAAAAAATGGGGTTCCAGATCTTCCGGAACATTCTGGATGCCGGCTTTGCGGGGGAGATTATTCCCGTAAACCCGAAGGGGGAAATCATCTTGGGCCTTCCATCGGTCCGATCGGCCTCCGAAATCCCGGAGGGGACGGATCTTGCGGTCGTCATCATCCCGGCGAAGCTCGTACCCGCGACGATGCTCCAAATGGGGGAGAGGAAGGTGCGATCCGCGATCGTCATCACGGGAGGGTTCGCCGAGTCGGGGGAGGAAGGCGCTGCGCTGCAGGAGGAACTGGTCCGGAACGCCAGCCGGTACGGGATCCGAGTCATCGGGCCGAACTGCCAGGGAGTCAACGTTCCGTTTCACGGGGTCTGCGCCTCCTGGCCGCTCATCACGCGGAGAGGCGAAATCGCGATCGTGTCCCAGAGCGGGACCGTCGGTGCAGCGCTGATCGACTGGGCCTCCGAAGATCGAATCGGCTTCTCCGCATTCGTGAGCATGGGCAACCGGGCCGACGTCGACGAGGCGGACCTGATCGCCTATTTCACGGACGACCCGAATGCAAAGGTCATCGCCCTGTATATCGAGGGGGTCAAGGACGCGGAGAAGTTCCTCTCGGCCGTCCGGAAGTGCCGCAAGCCCATCGTCATCTTCAAGGCGGGGCGGACGGAGCAGGGGAGGAAGGCGGCGGAATCCCACACCCGGTCCCTCGCGGGCAAGGACGAGATCTACGACGCCGTGTTCCGCCAGTTCGGCGTGCACCGCGCCTCCACCCTCGAGGAGCTGTACGACTTTTCCAAGGCGCTGGCCTACCTGCCGCCGGCGGCGGGTCCGAAAATGCTGATCGTCACGAGTTCGGGGGGGTCCGCCATCATCGCAACCGACGTGGCCGAGGAGGAGGGGTTCCGCGTGTCCCCCCTTCCCCGGGATCTTGCGGTCCGATTGCGTGAGATTCTCCCCCCCCACTGCATCGTCGGAAACCCGCTCGACCTCACGGGGGACACCGATGCGGAGCGGTACCGGAAGGTCCTTGCCGCCGCGGACGGGTACTACGACGTGGTCATGACGATCTTCGGCGACCCGATTCCGGGCGCTTCCGAAGTCATCCGTCCGGGGAAGTGCGATCTCGTCTGCTACCTCGGCGGGGCCGACGTCGAAAGGGAAGAGCGGGGGAAGATGCACGAAAAGAAGATCGCCGTCTTCCCGACGCCGGAACGGGCGGTCAACGCCCTGTCCTGCTACGCGCGTTTCGACAGGAATACCTTTCCGACGGATCGGGCCCTTGCCGTATCGACGGCAAAGTCGCCGGAGAGACTGCGGGCGATGACCCCCGCCGAATCGATGGCGTTTCTCGCCGGGAACGGGTTCCCCGTCACCCCTGCGCTTCCCGCGGGGAGCGAGCAGGAAGCGGTTGCGGCCGCACGACGCATCGGTTTCCCGGTCACCGTGAAGATGAACTCCCCGGACGTGACGCACAAGACCGACGTGGGCGGGGTGATCCTGGACGTGCCCGACGAGGAAAGGGTCAGGAAGGCGTACCGCCTCATCGCGGAGGCGGCCGGGAGGATCGGGGCGAGGGACGGCGGCGTGCTCGTCGCCGCGATGGCGGCCCCGGGGCAGGAGGTCATCGTCGGGGTCACGAAGGACCTTCAGTTCGGGCACGCGGTGATGTTCGGGCTCGGAGGGATCATGGTGGAGGTGATGAAGGACGTCTCGTTCCGGATCGTCCCTCTTTCGGGAAAAGACGCCGCGGAAATGACCTCGGAAATCCGGGGGGCGCGGGCCCTGGAGGGGATTCGGGGAAGAAAGCCCGCCGATGTGGCCGCCGTCCGCGATCTCCTCGTCCGGGTGTCGGACCTTGTTTCG
>DOTC01000017.1 GCA_003513855.1 Deltaproteobacteria bacterium
CCCGGCTCCAGCGGGGCCCCGATGGAATGCAGGCAGGGGATGAACTCCCCTCCGGTGCCCAGCGCTTCCAGCACCCGGGTGCCGACCCGAGTCATGATGTGCATGTTGCAGACGACGTAAGGGCTGTCCGAGATCTGCACCCCGATCTTGGCCAGGGGCGATCCGACGGGCCCCATCGAAAACGGGATGACGAACATGGTGCGTCCCTTCATGCAGCCCTCGAAGAAGCCTTTCAAGGTCTTTTTGAGCTCTGCCGGATCGATCCAGTTGTTGGTGGGTCCGGCGTCGTCCGGTGATGGGGTGCTGATGTAGGTGCGGGCCTCGATCCGGGCGACGTCGCTGGGATCGGACCGGAAGAGGAAGCTGTTCGGCCGCTTCGCGAGCGGGATGGCGGTCCCGCTTTTCACCATCCCGGCCATCAGCCGGTCGTACTCTTCCCGGGAACCGTCGCACCAGTGGATCTGCTCGGGCCGGCACATTGCGGCAACCTCCTCGACCCAGCCGGCGAGCTCCTTGTGTCGGCATGTCCTCGTCATCCGGTCATCCCCCTTTGGTGACAGTACCAGCATGAATCGGGGCAGTTCCGTGGGCCGCCGGGTTCAAGCGCCACTGCAATAGAGGTTGCGGGACCTTCATGGAAAGGTCAGGCTGCGATGTTCCCGGAACGGGTCGATCGGTTTAGCTCGGCCCCCCGCAGTAATGCGACAGGACCGGGTACCTCGAATGCGCCATGATCTTCGTCGCGATGTTCCCGAAGAGCGTCCCCATGACCCCGGGGTTGCCGTGCGTCGACAGGAAGATGAGGTCGCAGCCCTTTTCTTTGGCCACCTTGAGGATGCCGTCCGCAGGGGACTTTTCTGTTACCTGAACGGTTTCGCAAGCCACGCCCACCTCGGTGCACATCCTTTCCGCCACCTCGAGCGCCTTGGTTCCCCGTTCCTTCCGCGACTCTTCCGCGCGCGCCATGTCCTCCTGCAGCCTCTTGGCGTCCGAACGAGCCGATAACGATTCGACTTGATAGATCTCCAGGATTTCCCGGGCGGTGAGCTTTCCCGTGACATGAACCGCCGTGATTTTGGCGTTGAGCTCTTTGGCAAGCAGGATCCCGTGACAGGTACCGTACGCGCATTTTCCCAGTCCGTCCGTCGGCAATAGGATGTTCTTGTACATGCCTTCTCCTTCTTCTGCGCCCGGCGCATCCCCGGGGACAATGGTGTATTGGCGTGCAGATTGTGAAGGAAACGACCATGGTTGTCAAGAGGAGGGCACCGCATCCCATCCCTGCTCCTCTCCGGATGGGGTCGGGAACGGGGGGGGGAATTTTCTTGCCATCTCATCCCATCGTTGTATCCTGTATGCATAAATATATCTGGATGGATGGCTCCCGAAGGGGAGTCGCGTTTCTTCTTGACAGCGGATCGCAGGCAAGCGTATTCTTTGGTCAGACCATCAGGCCGCTATATGGTCAGACAACGTGTTCGGTGGTCCACAAACAACGATAAGATATTAAAAATAAAACAAAAAGACAAGGGTGGTTTTCCTTCGCATTTCTTATGGATGGGAATGGAAGTGACGAGGAGATGAACAAGAAATCGAAGCGACAGGAAGAGTTCTCCCTGCGCGTGGCCAAGGCTTTCGTCGAGGACGAGGGGAAGGGCCTGGCCCGTGTCGATGAGGATGTCCTGAAAAGCCTGGGGGCGGTTCCCGGCGATGCCCTCATGATCACCGGCAGACGGTCCACCGTGGCCCGCGCTTCCCAGACCACCCCGCACTTTTCCGGACAGAACCTGATCCAGGTGGACAGCATCACGAGGGACAATGCGCAGATCTCGGTGGACGAGTGGTGCACCGTACAGAAGGTCCCGTTCAAGACGGCCGACACCCTGGTCCTCACTCCTGTGGATCCCCGCAGGCCGCTCCCCAAAGATGCCGAGATCCGTCACATCGTTCAGCTGCTGGCAGGGCTTCACGTGGTCATCGGAGACAAGCTCCAGATCGCCCTGTTCGGGACCCGCCCGCAATTTTTCATCCTGGAGGGAGCAAGCCCGAGAGGGGCTCTCCGCATAACCCCACATACGGCGATTACCTTCCGGGCTACGGACTTCGCCTACGAAAAGGCGTTCCGGGCCTCCTACGAAGACATCGGAGGCCTGGAGCAGGAGCTTCGCAGCGTCCGGGAGATGATCGAGCTTCCCCTGAAATTCCCCGAACTCTTTTCCCAGCTCGGGATCGACCCCCCCAGAGGGGTCCTTCTTTCCGGGCCTCCGGGAACGGGAAAGACGCTGATCGCGCGGGCCATCTCCAACGAGGTCCGGGCCCATTTCATCTCCGTCAACGGCCCCGAGATCATCCACAAGTTCTACGGGGAGAGCGAGGCAAAGCTCCGGATGGTGTTCGAGGAGGCGCGCAAGAATGCCCCCAGCATCATCTTCCTCGACGAGATGGACGCTCTCGCCCCGAGACGGGCGCAGGTCATCGGGGACGTGGAAAAGCGGGTGGTGGCCCAGCTTCTCGCCCTTATGGACGGTCTCGTTTCCCGGGGAGAGATCGTCATCATCGGCGCCACGAACATGCCGGAGCTGGTCGACCCGGCTCTCCGCCGTCCGGGCCGTTTCGACCGGGAAATCTCGATCGGCGTGCCGAAACGGGCGGATCGCCTCCAGATCCTGAAGATCCACTCCCGCAAGATGCCGCTCGCGGAGGATGTCAACCTGGCCCGCCTGGCCGAAATCACCCATGGGTACGTCGGGGCGGATCTTGCCGCCCTCTGCGCGGAGGCGGGCATGGCGGCCCTGCGGCGCATCATGCCCGGGATCAAGTTCGAAGTGGATGCGAAACCCAGTATTGAGGGGGATGCGAAGATCGAAGTCACCGCCGACGATTTCCTGACCGCGTTCAAGACGGTCGAGCCCACATCGACCCGCGAGTTCATGATCGAAAGGCCCCACGTCTCCTACAAGGATGTCGGGGGACTGCACGAGATCAAGCAGAAGCTTCTATCCATGATTCAGCTCCCCTTGCGGGGGCTGCCCGTCTTCAGCCATTCCCGCCTGGGACCCCCCAAGGGCGTTCTCTTCACCGGACCCTCCGGGACGGGGAAAACTCTCATGGCAAAGGCTCTTGCGGGGGAGACGGGGATGACGCTCATCGTCGTCGATCCTCCCACACTGCTGTCGAAGTGGGTGGGGGAGTCGGAAAAGGGACTGCGGGAGGTCTTCAAGCGGGCCAAGCAGGCCTCCCCGTGCATCGTTCTCGTCGACGAGGTGGAGGCGATCGCGCCGGCCAGGACGGCAGCGGATGCCGGCCACGTTTCGCAGAGGATCGTCAGCCAGCTTTTCCGGGAGCTTGACGACCTGCAGAGCTCCCTGGGGATCGTGGTCATCGCCACCACGAACCGTCCCGACCTGATGGAGCCGGCACTGCTGCGGGCCGGCCGCTTCGATTTCATCATCGATTTCCCTCTCCCCTCCGGGGAGGAGAGGGTCGAGATCCTGCAGACGTACATGCGGGCGCTTCCCCTGAATTCCCAGATCGATATCGATGCCCTGGCCGGCATGAGCGAGGGATGGACGGGGGCGGAGATCGAATCCNNTCTGCAAGAAGGCGGTCATGCTCGCCGTGGAGGAATGCCTCAAGCGGGAGGAGGAGCCAGATTTCTCGCGGTGCAAGATCACCTCCAGACATTTCGAGCAGGCAGCCGAGCAGGGAGGCTCTTCAACGATCCGGACCCGCGTCATGAAGCACTGACGTTCCACGTCGAGGAAAAACCGGTGGGAGATAAGTTAAAAATGTTCGGGCCGGTCAAGAAAACGAAGATTTACGAGGAGATCGTTGCCAAGGTCAAGGACATGATCGCTGATAACCGGCTCAAATCAGGAGAAAAACTCCCCGGGGAACGGGAACTGGCGGAAGTCTTTCAGGTGAGCAGATCCTCCGTCCGGGAAGCTCTCCGCTCCCTGGAGACCCATGGGTACCTCGAAAGCCGTCAGGGAGACGGAACATACATCGCCAGACAGCCTGTCGACTCTCTGGTCAGCCCTCTGGCCTCCGTCATCCTCACGGAGAAGGACGGCCAGATGGAACTTTTCGAGATGCGCCGCATGATCGAACCCCATGTCGCCTACCTTGCCGCCGAACGGGCAACCCCGGAAGAGATCGACATGATGGAGGAAGCCCTGGAACTGCAGGAAGAAGAGATCGCCCAGGGGGAAACCGGGACGGAGATTGATAAGACATTCCACTACCTCATGGCGAAGGCAACGAAAAACAAGGTGTTCATCCGCATCGCCGACAGCATCATGGACCTTCTCGCCGAAAGCCGGGACAGGTACCTTCAGGTCGAGGGAAGGCCCGAGAAATCCATCGCACGCCATAGACAGTTGCTGGAAGCCATCAGGGAGGGGAATTCGGAAAGCGCAGCGGAAATTATGCGCGAGCACCTGGTGGACATTGAGAACAGTCTGTTTGCGGTGCAGAGGAAGGAGGGACTCAACAAAACCGAAAGGAAAGGAGGGCAGGGGCAGGACCATTCTCGGGAGTGAGGATGGGGGCGGTACAACTTCTCCAGCAGAAAAAAGGAGGTAAGAAGCGATGGCCGAAGTATACGAGGTAACGATCTGGGCGCGCGGAGTGACGCAGGACATGGAAGGCAGACACCTGTCCCTCCTGCTCGCGAACGGTGCGGACAAGGGAGGGAAGTTCGTCCAGGCGTGGGACAACTACGCGGATCTGCCGGACAGGGTCGGCGTNNAAACCGAACATGTCCATCGTCATGGACGACACAATCGTCAAGGGGATAGATATCCTGAGAGGGATGCCGAAAGGCGGGGTGCTCGTCGTCAACACCAAGAGAGACCCGGACGAGATCCTTAAACTGATCCCCAACAAGGACGTGCTCAGCAAGCTCATCTGCGTGGATGCCACCGGGATCGTCGGCGGCACCGGCATGGAAAGCCTCGATTTCATGGGGTCTGAGGGCGGCGTGGAAGCGCTCGCCGTCGGAGCCGGCCTGTCGGCGGCCCTGGCGGGCGCGGCAGCGAAAGGAACGGACCGCTTTACCGCGGACAATGTCGCTGCGGTCGCGGCCAACAAGTCAGCCGTCAAGGAGGGGAACAAGACGGCCGTGGTCAAATCCCTATAAGTCTAAGGAGAAGAACATGAGCAAAAATTACTGCGAGAAATTCAGAATCCCGAAACACCTCGAGGTCCCGATGGGCGCCGTGATCCCGGCACCCGTGAAGGAACAGCCGGCGATGAAGACCGGGAACTGGCGGACCGAGCGTCCCGTCATCGATCACGAGAAGTGCACGCTGTGCCTGAACTGCTTCGTCTTCTGCCCGGACGCCTGCTGGCATCTGGACGAGAAGGGGGAGCGGATGGTGTGGAACCCCATCTATTGCAAGGGCTGCCTCATCTGTGTCGAGGAGTGCCCGGCGGATGCCCTCAGATCCGAAAACGAGATGAATTTCAAGGGCGGAGTAGCACGTCTGGACAAGCCCTACTAACTGATACGAGGAGGAGGTATAGACAATGGCAAAAGAAACGTTTATGGCGGGCTGCTCT
>DOTC01000256.1 GCA_003513855.1 Deltaproteobacteria bacterium
GAAAGATGCCGCTGCAGGATCTCCGAGAGCTGGGTGTAGTAGGGCAGGATCGGTCGCGGCCTGGCGTTTTCGAAGACCGGCCGAAGGGCGCGGAAGTGCGGCATCCGGGCGAGGACATCGGGGTCCTCGTAAACGTCCCTGCGACCGGGATTCCAGCCGAGCCGGAGCGCCAGCTTCTTCTGAACCTCGTACGAGGTCAGGAAGCACAGAAGCCGGACGCTCTCGGGCTTCGCGTCGCTGGTCCGGGAGATCCCCGCGTGCCATCCCCCCAGGGTGGAGACGCTGCGCCCCGGCGTAAACGAGGGAACGGGCGCGATGGCGGTCTTCCCCCGGACGGGGGATCCCTGCGCCTCGTGAAGCGCCCAGGCGTACGGCCAGTTGCGCTCGAAGAGNNTGGAAGAAGAGCCGCGCCTCCTCCTCCTTCATCTCGGTGTAGGTGTTGGGGGGCGAGATCCCGTGCCGGTGGATGAGGTCGCGCATGAACGCGAGCGCCTTTCTGTTCCCGGGAGTGTCGACGGACACGTCGCCGCCCTTCCCGGTGAACCCGCCGTCCCTGCCCGCGAACTCGAGGAAGCTGCAGATGAGCCCCTCGTACTGGGCCCCCTGCCAGACGAAGGCGAAGAACCCGGGGTTTGCCCGCCGCTCACCCTCCTGCACTTTCTTCGCATGCCGGAGGAGTTCGTCCCAGGTCCGCGGCGGTCCTCCGAGCCCGTACTTCCGCAGCAGGTCGGACCGGTAGTAGAGAAGGCCTCCGTCGACGAAGACGGGCAGGGCGATCAGCTCCCCCTCGTAGGTGTCGGCCAGCGTCAGGATGCGCGGGAAGAAGGCGTCCCGGTCCCCGCAGCCCCCCTTTTCGAAGGTCGGGTCGAGGGGCTCGAGCCATCGGGAGGCGGCGAACTGGGCGATCCAGGCCACGTCCATGAGGAAGACGTCGGGATCGCTTTTCCTCGCGGAGAGCGGGACGACCAGGCTCTGCCGGCGCAGCCCCGTATCCATGGGCTGCCGCAGCAGCTCGACGTCGATCCCCGTTCCGGCCTCGAACTCCCGGACGAGCTCCTCCCAGAAGTCGAAATCGGCGGACGCTCCCCCGACGGCGAAGGTGACGGTCTTCGCCTCCGCCGCCACGCCTCCGGCCGGGGCGATCGTCAGCCATGCCGCCAGGAGCGCAAGAAGCGCGTTTCGTGCTTTTATGGCGTCCCCCGGTTACGATTTCCCGGAATTTGTGTCCAGCTATGATGATACCCTAGGAGGGAAGAGAACCTCTTGTTTTTACCGAGCTTCCCCTTTCGTCGTCCCTTCCTGCATGCGGTAAGACGCTCGATGTGGGGCTTGCGCAGATCACAACGGGCATGGCGTGGGGGTTTAGAAGATACGCCCATGAGCAAGTCGCCCGAGGATCAGGGACGGTACGAGTTCGCAGAGCAGGAAGCGGAGGCGAAGAAGGTCGGGCCGGGGCAGGACAAAGCCCCGGTCCCGCCGTGGGATTTCAGAGCTGTCCAGCGTGGGCATGAAAATCTTGACATGTAAACCGTGAAAGTTTATGGGTAATACCTGATGGAGGAATACCGTGTAAGCAGNNGGCATCTGGCAACCTTCAGGCAACCGCTCCCCCCTGTAATGAAAGGAGGGGGCTGCCTTTTGCGGTCCCCCTTGCTGGTTCGGCTCTGTCCTTTTTCCCGTTCAATACCCAATCCCACGGACATTCCACGAGCACGGAAAGACAGACCTGACAAGTGGTGCTTGACAACGTATATACTTTATGGTTACATGGTTTCATCTCGATACGGAGGAGAAACCGATGAAGCGTACCGCAAACATTGTGATCCGGGCTTCGCCCGAAGAGAAGAAACGTCTCGAAATACTTGCCGGGAAGGAAGGGTTGACCGTCTCGGCGTGGGTCCGGCGGCTTGCGTATGTGCTGTCGGATGATGACAAAACGATGTGGACGAAGACCGCCATTTTGAAAGGAGGGAAACGCAATGAAAAAAGGAAGAACTAGACGCATCCGTACTTGATGAAGATCGATCTGGCATTGCCGGAGGGCGTCCCCCGGATGACGCCTTTCTGTTTGCGCCGGGTTGCGGATTGCCTTCTCAATATGTCTTAATATGCCCAATATGCGCACTCCCGCACTCTCCAAAAGGACGAAACGGGCAAGGTCCAAATCCGCGACTTCCCGTCGGCACGACCGAGACCACGGAGAGATTCGGGATAGCCCCCATCCGTTCCGGAGGAGAGGCATGGTGAAACAAAGGAACTTCGTATCGGCCGCCTTGGCGATTTTCCTCCTGCTGGGATCGGTCTCGTCTCCCGGGGCCCAGGAAGGGGGAGGCCCGCCTCCCGCCCTGGTGGCGGTCTCCGCGGTCCGCGAGGGGATGGTCGTCCCCCGGGCGGAGTTCGTCGGGACCGTCTACTTTCCCGAGGTCTCCGAGGTCTCCTCCGAGGTGAACGGCAGCGTGATGCAGGTGAGCTTCGAAGAGGGGCAACGGGTCCGGAAGGGGGCCGTTCTGGTTCGTCTCGACGCGGATCTTCTCGAGAAGACTCTCGTGTCCACCCGGGCGCTCCATGGACAGACGCTGGCGGAGCTGGAAAGGGCGACCCTGGACCTCAGGCGGATCGAGAAGCTCTACCGGGAGGAGTCGATTGCGGAGCAGGTGTACGACGAGAACCGGTTCCGCGTGAAATCCCTGGAGAAGAAAGGGGAATCCCTCAAGGCGGACGTGGAGCGCCTGGAAGTCGAATTGTCGAAAAAGACGGTCCGGGCGCCCTTTGACGGCGTTGTTCTCAAAAAGAGTGTCGATCGGGGGGAATGGCTCTCCCCGGGTGCTGCGGTGGCTACCCTGGCCCGGGACGACACCATGGATGTGATCGTCGAGGTCCCCGGCGAGGTGGTTCCTTTCGTCAGCAAGGGGGGGAGCGTCCAGATCAGGGTGGCGGGAAAGGAGATCGAGGGGAGGGTTACGGCGATGGTGCCTAAGGGGGATATCGCCACCCGGACCTTCCCGATCAAGATCCAGGTGAGGAACCGGTATTCCCTGAGCGAAGGGATGGAGGCGGTCGTGGAGATCCCCTCCGGAACCAAGGAGCAGATGCTGCTCGTCCCCCGGGACGCTCTCGTCACGGCGATGGGGCAGACGGTAGTGTTCACCGTGGTCGACGGGCGGGCGAAGATGGTGCCGGTGACGGTGGACCGGTACGTGGGGAAGGAGGTCGCCGTCCGGGCGAACGGGCTCAAGGCGGGAATGGAGGTGCTCATCAAGGGGAACGAGCGGGTCCGGGACGGCCAGCCCGTCACGCTGGTTTCCGGCCAGGGGGGGGGCCCGCAAGGCGGCGGGAAAGGCGGGCCTCCCCGATGATCGGCCGGGTCACTCCCCTCTCCGAGGTGGGAATTCCGTGAACCCGGTACAGTTCGCCATCTCCAAGCCGGTGACCGTGTCGGTCGGGATCATCCTGGTGGTCCTGTTCGGTATGATCGGCCTCACCCGCCTGCCGTACCAGCTCACCCCCTCGGTGGAGGAGCCCGAGATCACCGTGACCACGCTCTGGACGGGAGCGGCGCCGAACGAGGTGGAGCGGGACATCATCGACGAGCAGGAAAAGGTCCTCAAGGGAATCCCCGGGCTCGTGGAGATGGAGAGCACCGCCGGNNTACCCCCTGAACGTCGAGAAGCCCGTGATCAACGCCACGGGGGCCGCGACCTCCCCGGTCATCTGGATGATCCTCAAGGGGGACGAGGGCAATCCCAGCCCGATCGACACCTACCGGACCTTCTTCGAGGAGGACGTCCGGCAATATCTGGAAAGGATTCCGGGGGTGGCGGATCTCTTCGTGGGGGGAGGCACGGAAAAGGAACTGCACGTGATCGTCTCCCCCGAGAAGCTGGCCGCCTACGATCTTACCCTGCGGGACGTGACGGCCTCCCTGCAGGGGGCGAACGTGAACGTCTCCGCGGGCAGCCTCGGCGTGGGAAGGAGGGATTACCGGATCCGCTCGGTCGCCGAGTTCGTGACCCCCGGGCAGGTGGAACGGGTGGTGCTCCGGTCGACGGGACAGCGGCGCGTTTTGCTTTCGGATGTCGCGGCCGTGCGGATCGGCTACCAGAAGCGGACGGTGTCGATGATCCACAACGGCGAGCCGGGCATCGCCATCGGGGTCAAGCCGGAGCCCGGGACAAACGTCCTGGAGCTCACCGACCGCGTGGAGAAGGTCGTCCGGGATCTCAACGCCACGACGCTGAAGAAGCAGGCGATCCACATCGACTGGGCGTACGACCAGCGCCCCTATATCCGGGGGGCGATCAATCTCGTCAGGCAGAACATCGCGATCGGCGGGACCCTCGCCATCCTGGTCCTCCTCGTCTTTCTGCGCAGCATCTCTTCCACGGTGATCGTCGCCACGGCGATTCCCATCAGCGTCATCGGGACGTTCATCTTCCTGTGGCTCTTCGGGAGGAACCTCAACGTCGTCAGCCTCGCCGGGATCTCCTTCGCCGTCGGGATGCTCCTGGACAGCGCCATCGTGGTCCTGGAGAACATCGACCGTCACCGGAAGATGGGGAAGGACCCCTACCGGGCGTCGTACGACGGCGCGCGGGAGGTGTGGGGGGCGATCCTCGCCTCCGCCGCCACCACCGTGGCGGTCTTCCTCCCCGTCGTGTTCGTGGAGGAGGAGGTGGGGCAGCTCTTCCGGGACATCGCCATCGCGGTGACGATGGCGATCACCTTGAGCCTGTTCGTCTCCGTGTTCGCCATCCCGATGCTGTCGAACCAGCTCTTCGGGTTCATGGAGAAGCGAAAGAAGATCCTCGCCGTGCCGATGGAGGAGCGGCTGGTGGGGGCGGGGAACCGCCTCGTCGACCTGCTGATGGGGGCCCTGCGGTTCGTGACGAGGAACTGGGCGACGAGGCTTGGGACGGTCGTGATCCTGACCGTGCTCTCCGTGGTGACGGCCCTGGCGCTGATCCCCAAGATGGAGTATCTCCCCCAGGGGAACCGGAACCTCGTCATCAACATCCTGATCCCGCCCCCCGGGCTTTCCTACGAGGAGCGGAAGGAGATCGGGGAGCACATTTTCGCGGAGGCGAAACCGTATTTCGGCAAGGGGAAGGACGGCGTCCCGGGGATCCGGAACATGTTCTACGTGGGGTCCGATTTCATCAACCTCTTCGGCGCGATCAGCAACGAGGAGCAGCGGGTGCGGGGACTGCTTCCCGTATTCTCCCAAATAATCCGCGGGATCCCGGGGATGTTCGGGGTGAGCATCCAGGCGGGGATCTTCCAGACCCGCCTCGGCCGGGGCAGGACGATCGACGTGGACATCAGCGGGAACGACCTGAACCGGGTCGTCCAGGCGGCGGGGATCACCTTCGGCTCGATCCAGAAGGAGATCCCGGGGTCCCAGGTCCGCCCGATCCCCTCCCTGGAGATCTCCTATCCGGAGGTCCGGTTTCATCCCGACCGCGACCGTCTCCGGGCCGCGGGGATGACGGAGGAGGAGTTCGGCATCGCCACGGACGTGCTGATGGACGGGAGGAAGATCGGGGAGTTCAAGCCCGAGGGGGAGAAGGCGATCGATTTCATCCTGAAGGCGTCCGACCAGGAGTTCGACACGCCCGAGAAACTCTACCGCTCCCTCGTGGCGACTCCCGTCGGGAGGGTCGTGCCGCTCTCCTCCCTCGCCGGGATCGAGCGGACCGCGGGGATCACCGAAATCCGCCACCTGGAGCGGAAACGGACGATCACGCTGGAAGTCACGCCCCCCGAGAACATCCCGCTGGAGTCCGCCATGGACACGATCCATGACCAGATTCTGGGATCCCTCGAGAAGGCGGGGATGCTCGAGGGGACCTCGCACCGGCTGAGCGGGGCGGCGGACAAGCTCACGGAGGCGCGCAGAACGCTCCAGTTCGACTTTCTTCTGGCGCTGGCGATCACGTACCTGCTG
>DOTC01000238.1:0-3143 GCA_003513855.1 Deltaproteobacteria bacterium
GTCATGTAGGCCCGGATACTTCCTCCCCCGGACCCGCCGAAGGCCTGCAGGGTCACCGGGCCGACCTCGTAGTTCCCGTTCTTCGCGGTCATCCCGCTCGCGATGCCCGAGATCTGCGCGTTCCCGATCGTCATCCGCGTTGCCTTGACCGTCCCCGTGAAGGAGACGTTCCGGAACGGCTCGTCCCCGGAGTCTCCCTGGAACGCGACATCCCGGATCGCCAGATCGAGGCCTTCCACGTCGGCCCGGATCGCGGGATCCTTGCCTGCGTAGGAGATCTTTCCCCCGGCAACCGAGATCGCATCGATGCGGTCCAAGGTTTCGGGCAGGGCCTCCCGGGCGTTCCGCAAAGGCCGGGAGAGGTATCGTTCGTAGTCGAACGGACCGGTGCTGGTCCGCCGGATGAAAAGCGCGGGCTGGTTGAACTGAAGGTCCCGGAGACGGATCCGGCCCCGGAGGAGAGGGAGGATCTTCAGGCCTACCCGCATCTTTTCCACGCGCAGGACATCCTCTTCCCCTCGTACGATACGTACGTAGGCGAGCGTCAGGCCGGGGGGAGGGAAGTAGGCGATCTTCATATCCCCCAGGATCCGGACTTCCAGTCCCAGCGCCTTCGAGGCGGCGGCCTCGAGCCGGGGCTTGTACCGGTTGATATCGACAAAGAGGACGACGGCGAGAACGGCGAGCGCCAGCGCCGCGACGATTCCTCCGATTGTGAGGAGCCACCGTTTCCTTTGCTTCGTCTCCATCATGGCCTGCCTTTCCCGGCTGGGATTCGGTACGGTTCCCCGATCATTCTATCGCTGATTAGGAACAGTGTATTTTGCCTTTTGCGGGAACGGCAACTATATTAAGATGCTCTTATTCGGTAGGCCGGGCATCAAATTGCCGCATCGCTGGGCGGACGGTGAAACGCAGGCACCGCCTCCGACATCCCACGTGTCGATGCTGGCGCAACCCATTTCCCCAGAGGAGGGTAATACGATGAGGGGTACACGGACAGGGGTTTCCTTTGCTAGAGCCATTGGAATGGCAACAGTACTGGCTATCATTCTTGCCTTCACAGTTGTGCCAACCGGAATGGCAGCGGAGAAGGAAGACGCCCAGGGTATTGTCGACAATGCGAATGCCACAGTCGGCAAATTCATGCGGAACAAAGAGTACACATGGTTACACGCGAACCTCCCCCGTGCGAAGGCCCTGTTGATCTATCCGCAGGTCCTGAAGGCGGGCTTTTTCCTGGGTGGTTCGGGAGGCACCGGCGTTCTCCTCGTGAGGGATGAAAAGACCGGAGCCTGGAGCCAGCCCGGCTTCTATACCCTCGGTGCGGTAAGCTTCGGGTTGCAGATCGGTGGGGAAGCGGCGGAGGTGGTCGTGATGGTGATGAGCCAGAAAGCGGTCGATTCGCTCGCTACCTCGAAGGTCAAGCTGGGGGGGGATACGTCCTTCGCCCTGGGGCCGGTAGGCGCAGGGGCAAAAGGGGACGTGACCGCGGATTTCATCTCCTTTGCCGAGTCGAAGGGTCTCTACGCGGGGCTGAACCTGGAAGGTTCCTATGTCGCCGTCCGGGAGAGCCTGAACAAGGCGTACTACGGGAAAGACGTTACGCCGAATCAGATCTTCGTCGAGAAAAAGGTCAACAACCCGGGATCGGCCAAGCTGAGGGAAACGCTGCACGAGGCAACGGCGAAGAAATAGCTCGGGAACCTTCCGAATGCCGGAAGGTAGGATTTCGAGGGACCCGGAGCCTCCTTCGAACGGGGCTCCCGGTCCTCCCTTGCCAACCATGGGAAACCCACCCCGCTTTTCGATATGGCGATGCGCGTTCCTTCTGGCGCTTGCCATCCTCCTGACTGTTCCATGCGCTGTCAATCTCCTCTGGGCGGATGATCCTCCCGTCGACCTCCCAGTATCCCGAAATTGGAACGGCGACTTCCCTGTGGCCCAACTGGATCGGCTCCCGGTGGGCCAGCGCCGGTCGCGCGTCGGGTACCTTGGAGATGAAAAAGCGTTCGCCGCCGTCTGGAAGGTCCTCAGGCCGGCCGAGGATGTCCCTGACGTGGATTTCGGCAGGAACCTCATCGTCTTCAGCCGGAACGTAAACTTCTACAACCGAACCTCCATCCTGAAGATCACCTTGGCGGAAGGCGTCGCCGAAATCCTCGCCATGGAAACGATGTCTGCCCTGCCGATCGAGGAGAAGGTTGCGATGGCGCTGGCGGAGATCCCGCGGGCAGGGGTGCGATTTCTCCAAGCGGGAGAGGAACGGATCCCCGTGTCGGGAAACGGGGCCGCCGCCGATCCGCTGAACGCAACCTACACGGTCGAAGGCCGGCGGATCCCGCTGCGGAACGGCCGGCACGAGGTGGAAGCGGCCCCCGGCTCCGCCGCGAAGACCGTCACCGCGGTTTTCGGCGAACCGGTGGCCGGGGATCTGGAGGGGGACGGCGACGAGGATGCGGTCCTGTTCCTTGTGCACGATCCGGGCGGCAGCGGAACCTTTTATTACGTCGCGGCCTCGATCAACGAGGGTGGACGGTATCGGGGAACGGACGCGGTGCTTCTGGGCGACCGGATCTCCCCGGGACAGATCGGGATCCGGAACGGGGTCGTCACCGTCGATTACATGGATCGCCGACCGGGCGAGCCGATGTCCGCGCCGCCGTCGGTCGGCGGGACGAAGGTCCTGGACCTCCGCGACGGCCGTCTGACGGATATCGGGCCGCTCGGGGAGGGAGGGCAGGTAGTGGAAGGGTGGGTCACCGTCGGCCACGAGGTGCGATCGTTCGCACCGTGCCCTGGAAAGAGGACCTTCTGGCTCTCCGCGGATGCACCGGCCATGAACGAGATCTCGGCAGCTTACCGCATGGCGCTTCCCGACCCGGAACCGTATACGCCCCTCTTCATGACGCTAGCCGGCAGATTTAGCAAGCCTCCGGCCGACGGGTTTGGGGCGGATTANNAGCGGGCTCATCGTCGTCGATTCGCCGGCGCCCGGCGCGCGGGTTTCCTCCCCCCTCGTGATCCGGGGCCGCGCCCGGGGGGTCTGGTTCTTCGAGGGGGATTTCCCGGTCGTTCTCCTGGATGCGAAAGGCAACGTGGTGGCAAAAAGGTTCTGCACGGCGAAAGGCGAGTGGATGACG
>DOTC01000238.1:3217-4266 GCA_003513855.1 Deltaproteobacteria bacterium
GGCGGACGAAACCTCATGCGGGATACGGCATCATAAACTAAATATTTCGAACATTTGTGAAGCTATTCTCCGTACATACGAATTCATTCCTATGAACGGAAAAGGACATCATAGGGATGTTCGATGAAAAATGAAGCCGATTACTCAATGCCGGAAAGGAGAGCAGAATGAAAGTCGGGAAATTTCTCGCAATGGCCCTGGCTATCGCAGGAATTAGCTGTCTCGGTATCGCCGCTTTTGCCGGGGAACAGCCGGTATGGGACGCCGGTGACATCGATGTAAAAGCGGCCGGGGAATTGTTCAAGAAACCTGGCTATTCCCCGTATGCCGGCCGCAATTTTCCAACCCGGGTCTTCTGGGGCGACAGCCACGTGCATACCGGCTGGTCGGTGGACGCGGGCGCGTTCGGGTGCAACCTCGGTCCGGAAGAGGCGGTCCGCTTTGCGCGCGGCGAGGAAATCCTTTCGGCACACGGCGAACCGGTCAAGCTCAGCCGGCCGCTGGACTGGATCGTTGTCAGCGACCACTCCGACGGCGCCGGCGTCATTCAGGAACTGATCTCCCAGAATCCGGAAATGATGGCCGACCCGACCCTCAAACGCTGGAGCGACATGATCCGCGCCGGCGGAGAGGAAGGCGTCAAGGCTTCGCTGGAATTGATCGGCGCCCAGTCCAATGACAAGCTTCCCCCGCAGGTGAAAGACCCGCGTCTGGCCAAAACTGTCTGGCATCGGAATACGGCGATCATGGAGAAATACAACGANNGACCGGATGACCCCCATGACCACCTTTGACAGCGAGAATCCCGAGGACCTGTGGAAGTGGATGCAGACGTACGAGGACAAAACCGGGGGCTACCTGCTGGCCATACCGCACAACGGCAACCTGTCCAACGGCCGCATGTTCGCCGTGGAAACATTCGAAGGAAAACCGCTCACGCGCGACTGGGCGGAGACCCGGGCCAAATGGGAACCGCTATACGAAGCCACCCAGATCAAGGGCGATGGCGAGGCGCATCCCTTTCTTTCGCCGGACGATGAATTCGCCGA
>DOTC01000237.1 GCA_003513855.1 Deltaproteobacteria bacterium
GATCTTGCGCCCGCTCGCTGCCGGTTCCGCTCGACGAATAATCAACCTCGCTTCACTGGCCGCTTCGGGGACCCCCCGCATCGCTCGGGTCCCCGGCCGACATGATCGGTCGACGTCTCTGCCCGTGTTCCGGATGAGCGCGGTTCTTTGATGCCCCGGCGCCGCATCCTGGGGATCGACCCCGGCTCCCGTCGGACCGGCTACGGGATCCTCGACGTTCGGGGGAACGACCTCTCCCCGGTGGTCTGGGGCGTCATCCGCACGGGTTCCACCGGGTCCTTTCCCGACAGGCTTCACGAAATCCACACATTGCTGTCCGAGCTGATTCGCCTGCATCGGCCCACGGAGGCCGTCGTGGAGAAGGTCTTCCTGGCCAGGAATCCCGCGTCCGCCCTGAAGCTCGGACAGGCGCGGGGCGCGGCCATCGTCACCTGCCGGGCGCACGGACTTCCCGTCCACGAATACAGCGCCAAGGAGATCAAGCTGTCCGCGACGGGCTTCGGCTCCGCGCCCAAGGAGCAGGTCGGCGGGATGGTATGCCGTCTCCTCGGCATCCGGAAGCCCGTCCCCCCCGACGCCTCCGACGCCCTCGCGATCGCCTTCTGCCGGGCGGTCTCTCGGGATCTTCCCCCGTAGGAGGGATGCGGAGCCGAATTTCACCCTCCGGGTTCCGGATCTCCTCTCTCTTTCCCCTTTTTTCTGTACCAGCCCGGATGTATCTTGTGGTATCTTCACCTTGTTTTCTGGTCAAACAGGTCGTTCCGGCAATGAAAACTGTCTCCTATCTGTCCCTTTCCATTTCGTAGGGTAAAAAAAGGTGGATATTTTCTCCAGGGAGGGAATGCATCGCCAGGCAATGAACAGAATTCAGAGGGCGCGGGCCGGCGGTGTTTTCCTAACAGTCCGATAACGCGGGGGAGGCGGATCGATGATGTCTCGCATTTCCAGGGGGGCAATGCTGGGAGTTGCCGCCGGGATTGCAGGGATCGTTGCGAGCAACACCCCCCTTGGACTGAATCTGGAGGAAAACCATGGGCTTGAGGTCCTCTTCCTTCTGAGGGGGCACAGACCCCCCCCCCCGGACATCGTCGTCGTCAGCATCGACAAGGAGTCCGCGGACTACCTTGCGCAGGATGATGACGTGACGAACTGGTCCCGCACCCTGCATGCGGACCTCACGGAGAAGCTTGCGGGGAACGGCGCGGCGGTCATCGCGTTCGATGTCTTTTTCGAGGAATACGGGGACATGAATGGCGATATCGCGTTCGCCGAGGCGATGCGGAAGGCCAACAACGTAGTTCTGTGCGAGCGCCTTCGGTTCGAGAAGGTGGTGGTGACGAACGCGGGAGGTGCACCGGGCGGGCAGATCGAGACCGCGCGACGATTTCCCCCGATCTCTCTTTTCGCCGAGTCCTCGGTCGCCTCATCGCCTTACCCGCTTCCCAAGATTCCCGTCAAGGTGAGCCGGGACTGGATGTTCCGGGCTGCGATGGGGGATACCCCCATGCCAACCCTGCCGGTCGTCGCGTTCCAGCTGTATGCGCTTCCCGTGTACGGCGATTTTCTCCGTCTTCTGGAAGAGGTCTTTCCCGCCCGGGCAAGCCGACTCCCCCGTTCCGGGGAGGAAATGGTCCTCTCGAGGGGATTGGAGGGGATGATCCGGGACGTCTGGGAGATCTTCGAGCAGGAGCCGATGGCGGAGAAGAGGATGCTGGATGCGCTGGACAGTCCCCCCCTGCGATCCGCGGATGAAAAAACGCGGCGAACCTTGAGGTCGCTCATCCACATGTACGGAGGGGGCGCCACCAAATTCCTGAATTTCTACGGTCCCACGCGGACGATCCCCACCATCCCGTTCTGGAAGGTGCTCACATTCGGGGAGGCCGAACAGGGCCACCCGTTCCCGCTGGAGGTTTCGGGGAAAGCCGTTTTCGTCGGGTCCTCGGAATCCCGGCAGCTCGCGCAGAAGGACGGGTTCTACACGGTGTACACCAAGGAGAACGGGGTGGACCTGAGCGGCGTGGAAATCGCGGCGACGTCCTTTGCCAACCTGGGTGAGGATATGCCGGTCAGACCGCTTCCTTTCCGCTACCACGTCGTCACATTGTTCCTGTGGGGGCTGGTGGTAGGGATTCTTTCCTTCATCGTGCCTCCCGCCTTCTCCATCCCAGCGGTGGCCTTGCTCTCCCTTCTTTACCTCGGTGCGGCCGGATACCGGTTCGCCACCGCGGGCGCGTGGTACCCCGTCGTCTTCCCTCTTCTGTTCCAGGGGCCCCTTGTCCTGGTGGGGGCTGTCGCGTGGAACTACCTGGCGCTGGGCCGGGAGCGGAAAAATTTCCGGAGGGCGTTCGAGTACTACCTCCCTGTCGACGTCGTGGACGAGCTTGCGAACAACATGTCGGGTCTCCAGGTGAGCAACCGGCTCGTCGACGGGATCTGCCTTGCCACGGACGCGGAGCAGTATACATCCCTGTCCGAGTCGCTGGACCCGAAGGAGCTCGCGGGATTCATGAACCGATATTACGAAGCGGTATTCGATCCCATAAAACGCCGGGGAGGAATGGTGTCGAACGTCGTCGGGGATTCCATGCTGGCCCTGTGGCTGCCTACCAGGGGCAATCCCGATCCCCTGAACGATGCCTGCGAGGCGGCGCTCGAGATCGCCAGCGCCATGGGGGAATTCAGTCGAAGCCAGGAGATGCAGGCGCTTCCCACACGCATCGGTCTGCACTCCGGCGAGATCTTCCTCG
>DOTC01000149.1 GCA_003513855.1 Deltaproteobacteria bacterium
GAGATGCTGGCCGACGTCCCGCCGGGGGAGGTCCCGGCCAGGGTCGCCACCCGCCTGCACGAAGTCGTCCGGGAGGAGCTTCGGACCGACGATCCCTTCCGGAGCGTCAAGGAGCATGAGTTCGGCCGGTTCGAGACGAGGGCCAGGATGGCGGAGGCGCAGGTCGCGTCCTCCGCGGACCCGCTGGCGGCGGCCGTGTGGCTTTCGGTCTTCGGCAACATCATGGACTCCGGGATCGTCGAACGGGAGTCCATGGAGGGCGAGGTGGAACGGCTCGCGGCGGACGACGGTTCCCGGACGATTCCGCGGAAGCTCCGGGACCGGATCCAGGGCTCGCGGACGATCGGGGTCCTGCTGGACAACGCGGGGGAGGTGGCCTTCGACGTGCCGCTCCTGGCGCGTCTTGGGGAAACGGGGAGAACGGTGTGGATCGGCGTGAAGGGAGGGCCCGTCATCGACGACCTGACCGAACCGGAGGCCCACCGGCTGGGGCTGTCGGCGTACGGCGAGGTCGTGTCGAACGGCAACCGGGGAGTGGGGACCGACCTTGCCCTTTGCACGCGGGAGTTCCGCGACCGGATCGCGGGCTCCGACCTGAT
This sequence comes from Deltaproteobacteria bacterium, assembly GCA_003513855.1. Classification (GTDB taxonomy): domain Bacteria; phylum Desulfobacterota; class Deferrimicrobia; order Deferrimicrobiales; family Deferrimicrobiaceae; genus CSP1-8. The sequence continues at coordinate 600 of DOTC01000149.1, forward strand.
CCTGTCAAAGGGGCAGGCGAATTTCGAAACCCTGTTCGGGCATCTCCGAAACGCCTTCTTCCTGTTCCGCTGCAAGTGCCCCGTCGTCTCCCGGGCTCTCGGGAGGCCCGAAGGGGACCTCGTCGTGCTGGACGGAGAAGGGTCGGGATGACCCGCCTGGTCCGCCTGGACGCGGGATCGGTCTCCTTCCCGCCGCCGGGTGTGGTCGAGTCTCTCCGGGCGGGGGGGATGCTGGTCTTTCCGACGGACACGCTGTACGGGCTCGGAGTCGACCCGGCCTCGGAAGAGGCGCTCGCCCGGCTCCAAGCCGTGAAGGGGCGCGAGGGAGGAAAGCCGATCCCCCTCCTGCTCGACGGGCCCGCGAGGGCGTCCTCCCTGGCCGGGCGGATCCCCGCGGAGGCGTCCCGGCTGATGGAGAGATTCTGGCCGGGGGCGCTGACCATCGTGCTGCCCGCCAGGCCGTCGCTTCCTGCGGCCATCACCGGCGGAACGGGGACCGTGGGCCTGCGCGTTCCCGGGCATCCGGTTCCCCGGGCGCTTGCCACGGCGGCCGGGGGGGCGATCACGGGGACATCGGCCAACCGGGCCGGCAGCCCCGGCGCCTGGGGGACGGCCGAGGAGCTCGTGACCGAGTTCGCCGGCGAGGCCGACTGGATCCTGTGGGACGGGCCCGCTCCGCCGTCGCCCGGTTCGACCGTGGTGCTCGTCGGGGAGGGAGGGGTTTCCCTCCTGCGGGAAGGGGTGATCCCCTTTGCAACCATTACCAACGCTCTCGGGGAGGGATAGAAGCATGGCCATCGTGTCGCCGTTTCGGGGAATCCGCTACGACTTGTCGAAAGGGAGCGACCTGTCGCAGGTCGTCTCCCAGCCCTACGACGTGATCTCCCCCGAGGAACAGAAAAGCCTTCACCTGCGCCATCCCCGCAACATCGCCCACGTCGATTTCGGGCTGGAGGAGGAAGGCGACGGGCCCAGGAAAAACAAGTACACCCGGGCGGCCGGCCATTACCGGCAGTGGATGGAGGAAGGGACCCTCGTCCGGGACGCGGCCCCTTCCCTCTACTATTACGAGCAGGAGTTTTCCCTTCCCGGCCACGGCCTGTTCGTCCGGAAGGGGTTCCTCGGCGCCCTCCGGCTGTCGGCTTTCGGGGAAGGGACGGTCTTCCCCCACGAAAAGACCCACTCCCGGCCCAAGGAGGACCGGCTCGCGCTCATGCGCGCGACGGAGGCGAACACGAGCCCCATTTTCGGGCTCTACTCCGACCCCGGGGACGGGGTGGCGAAGGCGCTGCGGGCGAAGCTGCCGGCGCAGCCGGACGTTACGGCCACCGACGACCTCGGCGTGAAGCACCGGATGTGGCGGGTTTCCGACCCCGCGTCCCTCGCGGCCGCCGCGGGGAAGATGGCGGACAAGAAGGTGTTCATCGCCGACGGGCATCACCGGTACGAGACGGCGCTCGCCTTCCGGGACGAGATGAGGCAGAGACACGGGTCGAGGGAGGACGCGGCGTACGAGCACGTCCTCATGTTTCTGTGCAACATGGACGACGAGGGGATCGTGATCCTTCCCACCCACCGGGGGATCCACTCGGTGCCGGGGTTCTCCGCGGAGGAGTTCGCCGCCCGCGTGGGCTCCCTGGTTCCCCTGGAAACCCGTCAAGGGTCGCCNNGGTATTACGTCGCCTCGTTCCCCGACCCGGAGAGCTTCGGCGAGAAGAACCTGTCCCGCTTTCCCGCCAGGCTTCGCACGCTCGACGTGGTGATCCTCCACGGCTTCCTCTTCGAGCGGATCCTGGGGATCTCCCCGGACGCGGTCACGGCGGGGGGGTTCGTCCGGTACTACAAGGAGGCCCGGAAAGCCGCCTCCGAGCTCGCGGGCGGGGAGCTCCAGGCCGCCTTCTTCCTCAATCCGGTCACGATGGAGGAGTTCCGGGACGTCTCGCTCTCCGGGCACGTCCTCCCCCAGAAGACGACCTTCTTCTACCCTAAGATCCTGACGGGCCTTCTGATTCTCCCCGTGCGGGGAGATGACACGCTGCCGGGATAGGGGGGGTGCGATTCCCCCCCTCCGGGTCCGCCAGCCGGAGAAGGGGTACCGGTTCTCCATCGATTCCGTGCTGCTTGCCGATTTCGCGTCCGCCTATTGCGGCAGGTCGGTCCTCGATCTGGGCACCGGGTCGGGGGTCGTTCTTCTTCTCCTCGCCCGGCGGTGCGATGTCCTGAAAACGGGGGTGGGAGTGGAGATCCAGCGGACGCTGTGGGAGTACGCCTGCCGGAACATCCGGGAGAGCGGGCTGGGGGAGCGTCTTTCCGCCGTTTTGGGCGATCTCCGGGAAACGGTCCCGGGGCTCTCCCCGCGCTCCTTCGATCTCGTGGTCGCCAACCCCCCGTACCGGAAAATCGGTGAGGGGAGGAGGAACCCGGACCCCCGCAAGGAGATCGCCCGCCACGAGGTGGCGTGCACGATGGCCGACGTCTTCTCCGCCGCGGGGAAATATCTCGCCCCGCGGGGCCGTTTCGCGATCGTCTGTCCCTCGGCCCGCCTCCCGGAGCTGTTCGCCCTGGGCGAGGCCGCCGGCATCCTGCCGGAGACCATACGGTTCGTCCATCCCCACGCCGACGAGCCGGCGAACCGGGTGCTGGTGGCGGGAAGCCGCCGGAAGACGGCGGAGCAGGTCGTCCTGCCTCCCCTCGTCGTCTATGCGGGCAGACGCCGGTATCATCCGGAAGTCGAGAAGATCTTCACGGGGTTTTTCCGGGAGTAGGGGGTCCGGACGGGACGCGCGGTGCCGGGAAGCCTATCCTTTCCTGCGGGACGACTTCCGGCTGATGGAGCGAAGGATCTCGCGGGTCTCGGGATCGCGGACCTCCTCGAGGCCTCCGGGATCGGGGGGGAGAGGACCGTCGGAGTGCGGAGCCGGTTCCGCCGCCGGGGACGGCTCCTTCCCGGAGAGGGATTCCGTCATGTCGGACGGGCAGCTCCCGGAATCGACGGCGAACCGGATCTCCCGGATCGCCTCCCCGCCCGCGGACGACCGGATCCGTTCGAGCAGCGCCGGCTTGGAAAGCTGAAGCTCCTGGGCCCACGCGTGGTTCCGGACGAAGACCGTCAGCACGCCGTTGCGGATTTTCCCCGGGGAGGTCTTCCCGGCGAGGAGGGGACCGACGATCTTCTCCCAGGACCGGAGGAGGCGCACCTGGGTCGCGACGGCGGGAAGACCGAGCGTGTCGGCGAGGAGCGTCTCCAGGATCGTCGACAGTCTCCGGACGCTCACCGGACCCCCCCTTCCATCCGCCTGCGCGCCCTACCCCCCGCGATCTGCCCGGCGACGGCGCAGAGAATGAAGAAGGGGATCAGCCAGGAGGTGACGTGGTTGGCGATCCTGAGCCAGGCGATCAGGGGAATGGAAAGGTGGACGTACACGAACCAGGCGAGGGAATATTTCCGCTGCCCTTCGCGAAGATAGCCCAGGGGGATGTTGAGGACCAGCGCTGTGACGCCGATGAGTCCCATGAAGGATAAGGTATGGATGCTCAGGATGATCGTTTCCCGCCCGTCGGTTCCTCCCGGGATTATAATGGAAAACTCCGGAAGGGAGAAAAGAACACTTCCATTTTCTGTATTGTACCGTCGGACGTCTCCTCCCGTTTGCAGGGGTTTGCGGATTTTCCGATGATGTCGCGTCGTCCCACAATCTCCTTGGCATCGGAAACGGAGTGAGAGTAAAGATTCGTCGTCAAATCGACCTTGTCCCCGTCCGCAAGGCCGATTCCGCCATCCTCGCACGGTAAATCCTCAAGGCCGCATCTCACTCGGGCGACATCGCGATAACCCGCTCCCTGCCACTATTAGGGGAGCCGAGGTTGCCTTTATTGATTGTCCGCCGGACCGTTATAGCCCCCGCATCAAAATCGACATCATCCCAAGACAAGGCACAAATCTCCCCGATGAGAAGTCCCGCGCTAATGCTTGCAAAATCCTACAGGGAGGGTAACCGTTTCACCGTACTCGTTTTTTCTTGTAAATTCTGAAAAGACGCAGTTATTACAAGTCTTTTCCATCGCTCACCCCTCCCTCTTTTTACGTCTCCGCTCAAGCCTCGGGAGCAGTTCTGGGCTTGGAACAGGGGGCATCGCAATCGGGGTCTTTCCTCTCTTTCTTCCCCTGCCCACGTATTCCTCAATCCGCGCCCGAAGCCAGTCGGAAAAGTTCGTTCCGTCCTCCGCGAGTTTTATGCGGAGTGCCCTATGCATCTCATCAGGGATTAGCGCATTGATTCGCTTGACCATGTTCCCTCCCTCCCCGGGGTATATGTATATATATATCGCTTCATCATCGGGTAGTCAAGCGGGGATTTCATCCGGGAGTCTTAACCGTTGCGTGAAGGGTTTCACAATCATGCAAACCCGGGAAATGCTCTGCCAATAACCGCACCCCCGTCTTCCTCCGAATCTTTGAATCCCGCGAAGGGATATCGTTATCAAATTGTTGAGTGGTTTTAATGGTTTGTAGAGGAGGATTATCATGGACCTCATCTTCGTCGGTTTAGCCATAATTGTCGTTTCCAAGCTCATGAGAGGCGATTGATAGCAAATGACGGCGGGAGATGGAATGGTGAGCATCAAAGGTATTTTGTCCCCGGATGTGAAACTGTCCCCAATCTGTCCATTTCAGAGCGATATCTTATAAACCACAATGAGGGAGAAGAGCGGTTGAGCACCTGTTGAGGGGCGTTGAATGCACGACTATCTCGAAAAAGTGGTTGCAGTCTTGGGGGAGATGTTAGGGAAGGTTCGGTCCCTAAACGATATCGGGTTGGCATTTTTCCTTGGGATCATCATGGGCGGCTCCCTTTGGTACATAGCCTCATACATCGTTTACCTGCGCAGAGAGAGGAGGAAGAAGAAGTTATTACAGTTAACCCGGATCGGGAGGGAACTTTTCGGCATTCAGGAAACCGATGAGACGGGCGGCCAGGAAGGAAAACCTGAAATTGATGCTTTCCGTCGGCGGTTTCCCTTTGATGATCTCCCGAAGAAGAGAACTATAGTTGAAGACCAAACGTACACAACATATGGGGAAGCTGAACGCAAGCATGATGAAGGAAAGACAGCATAAACTAGGGTAGCCAAACGTAAGGAAGGGTCTGCCCTTCAACAGGTCTTCATCCCGTGAACCTCCCACCGGAGGAACCGACGAGGAAAACAGCTTAGCCGGAGCGTTAGAAAACACTATGAATAAGTGGTTTTCGGGTGCAAACAACCTATGGCGAGCCCTCAGATAAAGATTCTGCTCTCACTAGCAGGCGTTTCAATCGTCTATGCTTTTGTATACGAGATCCGGATGTCTCGAAAAGCTAGCCGACTCGCGTTCTGGCTCCAGAAAGAGCGTCCTGACCTCTGGTCGGAATTGAATTTCGTTGCAAGAAACTGGAATGGTGGCCAGCCCGGATTAAAGAGACTCTATCGTAGGAATGTTGTCGGCCTTCCAAGGTTTGAGCAGGAATATGAGGAAATACGTACCATGGAGCGGAAGCTTCTTTGGGGCATCGGCATAGGTTCTATGTGCATTGGCTTAGTCCTTATAGGTTCCAGATTTTGGGGCTGGCGTTGGTAGAATGGACGCACATCTCTTGCAACTTGTTGGTGCTTTCTAACCGCTTGCTGAAGCTGACGGTTCGCCCTCTTGTCTGCAGCCTGGCGATGAAACCATCGGAAGCAAGGACGAAACCACTTTAGAATGAATGGTTTCTTCTTTTATATCGGCTCAGCCGTAATTTTCCTCTGGGGAGTAGGTCACCTTGTCCCAACAAGTAGAATTGTTCAAGGCTTCGGGTCACTCTCAGAAGATAATTTTCGGATTATTACGATGGAATGGATTTCAGAAGGACTTGCATTGTGTTTCATCGGTGTTCTGGTCTTCATCACCACCCTGTATGCCGGGCCACATAGCCAGGCAATAAAGATCGTTGGACCCACATGTGCGTTAATGCTTTTAATCATGGCAACACTTTCGATTTTTACAGGGGCACGAACTTCGATATTGCCAATGCGTATATGCCCTGTCGTAAAAACAATCACGGCTGTATTGTTTTTGATTGGCACCTATTATTGAACAAGAGGTGGCCTAACAATAGGGAGAAGCTGACGGATTCCCTCCGACTTAGACCTGCAATCAGCGATTTTCTAATCAGAATACCTCTATAACCCCCTCCAATCGAACGAGAATCCCCCAGGAACGACGCTTCGTCTACCACCTGTTTCACCCCACCGAGTGACGCTTCCCCCCATTGAAAATATCAGGTCCCAGGATGTACCCGTTTGTTGCGACGGCAATCAAGGGTATGAGACCGAACAGAATACCGGACAGGAGCTCGGCGAACGACTTGGCCGAGTTGTTGAGCAAGATAATGAAAAACATCTTCCAGGGAGGCATTGTCAGGAAAGGCTCAAGGGAATCCTTGAGTTCACCAAGCATTTCTTTTTTCCCCGGTATTGGGGCAAGGAATCCTGCCAGAAAAGCGAAAACGAAGAGAGCCGTGAGGGAAACGATATAACGCGGTATGTTCCTTTCTGGCATGTTTCAACTTTACAGGAAATTCACGTGATCGGTTCTGCTGAGAATCCGTTACATCCCTTTCGTTTCCCGGCCTCAATGTTGAACGGGGGAAGGCCGGGCAGGAAATCTGCCTTCTCGATCCATCGGCCTATTCCCCGGAAGGGTGATAATCCGCCTTATTCCGGCGGTCCTGCCATCCCGCAATACCCGCTAGGCTTAGTGACAACCGTCATTTGTTCCTTTCCCGTCAAATCAGTTACAAGCGTAACCTCTCCGCCGAGAGTACCTCGCCATGCCATGCACTTCGACCCAACGCAATTATGAACCATGTACNNGCGACTTCCTCATCCCATCTCATGCCTTCCCCCCCCATTTCCGTTTGCGCCGGTTTGCGGGTTGCCTTCCCTTTCTGTCCCTATATGCCCATTATGCGCACTCCCGCACTCTCGTACTAATGCGAAATTACGTTGAATCAATACCTTCCCCGGAAGCCCCATGTAATAATGGAAAAACCTTTGCCGGAAAACAGGGGACAGGGAGGATCCAAATGGCGCGGGCCGCCCACCCGGAAGTCATCCTCATCTTCCGGGGAACGCATCAGGTGATGTCGGCGGAGAAGATTCTGAAGAGAGGCGGTGTGCCGATGCGGCTCATCCCCGTCCCGAGGCGGCTCACATCGGACTGCGGGCTCGCGATCCGGATATTCCCCCCCGACAAGGACCGTGCCCGGAAGGTCCTCTCCCGGGCCGGGCTTCTTCCCCGATCGGTACATATCTTGCGTGAAGGAGAGATGTATGAGGAAGAACCTTTTTGGTAATGCACCTCTGCGCCAGGGAGAGATCGGGATTGACATACAGGGATTTGCCAAATAGAATGGGCACTTATATTTTGTCTGCCGGGGGGGATGTGGGCCGGAAACAATTGGGAATCATTCTCGCGGTAGTGACGTTTTTCGGAAGCATCCTGACAACTCCTGTCCGGGGGATCGCCTCGGAGAGTCCCCATTTCTCGGCATTCCCGGATGCATTGACGGAGCAGTCGACGACGGTGCCGGCGTGGGTCGACCTTTCCCTTGTCCCTGTGAAGGCCGTTGCGTCTCCGGCGCCTGATCGGGCGGAGGCGCTGCCGTCCGGCGCGCCGGGAAACGTGCCGGTATTCTCTTCGATCCTGACCGGCGCGGGCGCTTCCCTGAGAGGACCGAAAACGCTCGCCAAGGCGGTGCCATTCCAGGCCGTCCCCCGGGACGAGAAGGACTCCGACCTTGTCCTTTCGCCGAAAGACGTCGCCGGCGCGATGGAAACGGGAGAGGAACCGGAACCGTTGGAGGTGCTGGACGCGGAATTTTTCGCCAACGCGCCGGAGGAAGTCGAGAAGGGGAACGACGGCAGCTACGCGAACCTCACGCGCCGGATCGACAAGTTCATCCGGTATTTCCAGACCAATGCGCGGGACCGTTTCGAGGTCTGGCTCGCCCGTTCCGGAAAGTACTCGGACATGATGCGCGCGAT
>DOTC01000258.1 GCA_003513855.1 Deltaproteobacteria bacterium
CCAGGTCGTCTTCGCCGCGACGGCGGCCACCATCGTCTCGGGGGCGATGGCGGAGCGGACGAAGTTCTCTGCGTACCTCCTTTACAGCGCCGTGATCAGCGCGCTCATCTACCCGGTATTCGGGTCGTGGGCGTGGGGAAGCCTGTACCACGGGAGCGGGTGGCTGGAGAAGCTCGGGTTCATCGACTTCGCCGGCTCCACGGTCGTCCACTCCGTCGGCGGCTGGGCCGCGCTCTGGGGGGCGGTCATGCTGGGCCCCCGCAAGGGGCGCTACACGAAAGACGGAAAGGTCATGGCGATCCCGGGCCACAACATCCCCATGGCCGCCCTGGGCGTCTTCATCCTCTGGTTCGGGTGGTTCGGGTTCAACCCGGGAAGCACCACCGCCGGAAACGCGGACATCGCACGCATCGCGGTGAACACGAACCTCGCCGCGGCGGCGGGCGCCGTCGCATCGCTCCTGGTCGCCTGGGCGATCTTCAAAAAGCCGGACGGCGCGATGTCGCTCAACGGCGTGCTCGCCGGACTCGTGGCGATCACCTCCCCCTGCGCCACGGTGACACCCGTGGCTTCGGTGGTGATCGGGGCCATCGCGGGGGGCGCGGTCGTCCTGTCGGTCCTCTTCTTCGACCGGATCCGCATCGACGATCCGGTGGGCGCGATCTCCGTCCACGGCGTCTGCGGCGCGCTGGGAACGCTGCTGGCCGCCGTCTTCCACGAGGAAGGGTTCACCATGGCCCGTTTGGGCGTCCAGGCGCTGGGCGTCGCCGCCGCCTTCGCCTGGGTGAGCGTCACGGCGGCGCTTCTCTTCTTCCTCCTGAAGAAGACCGTCGGTCTGCGGGTGAGCGAGGAGGAGGAGATGGACGGCCTGGATTACCACGAGCACGGGAACGCGGCATACCCCAACTTCCAGCTGATCGAGAAGAGGTAGTCCGCCATGAAGAAGATCGAGGCGATCATCAAGCCGTCCAAGCTGGACGACGTGAAGAACGGGCTGCAGGACCTCGGCGTCACCGGGATGACCGTCGTCGAGGTGAAGGGATTCGGGCGCCAGAAGGGGCACACCGAGATCTACCGCGGCGCGGAATACCTGGTGGAGTTCATCCCGAAGCTCAAGGTGGAGGTGGCCGTGGCGTCCGACCTGGTCCCCGTCGTGGTCGAGAGGATCCTCACGTCCGCCCGCACCGGCAAGATCGGGGACGGGAAGATCTTCGTCTACGACGTGGAGGAGGTCGTGCGGATCCGGACGGGCGAGCGGGGACGGGAAGCCCTGTAGGGACGATCCCCTCCGGGGATCCGCCGGGGCCGGGCGGCCTTTTCTACCACCCGGCCGCGTTCAGGAAGAACAGCCAGCCGGTGATCGTGACGGCCGAGACCGCGGTAGACAGGACGATGGTCGTGCTGGCCAGGTCCGTGTCCCCTTTCAGCTGCGACGCCATCACGTAGGTGACCACGGCCGCCGGACACCCCATCATGATCACCCCCACATGGAGGTCGTCCCCCGTGAGGCCCATCCACCGGTATGCGGCGACCGCCAGTGCCGTCAACAGGATCACTTTCATCCCCGTGGCCAGCGCCGCGAGACGGAATCCCGAGCGGGCCCGCTCGAAGGAGAATGCACCTCCAAGGCAGAGAAGAGAGAGCGGAAGCGTGGCCGAGGAAAGGATCGAAAGCGTCCTCTCCGCCAGCGGGGGGAGGGGAATCTTGAACAGGCTCCAGAGAATTCCGAGGAAGCAGGAGAGGATGACGGGATTGGTGGCAAGCTGGACCGCAACCCGCCGCGCGTTCTCCCGGCCTCTCTGTTTCCCGTTGTCGTGCGGGGTGACGAGGGCGACGACCGCGAGGGAGTTGATGAGCGGGACCATGAAGCCCAGGAGGATCCCGGCCTTCGTCAGGCCGATGTCCCCGACCGCGGAGAAGACGATCGGCAGCCCCATGTAGGCCAGGTTCCCCCGGACCGTCGCCTGGACGAACGAACCGCGCTCGGCGGGGGTGATGGCCATCCTCCGGGAGAGAAGGGTCGCTATCAGGAACGTCGTCAAGGTCGCCGCGTACCCGCCGATGACGAGGGGGGCGTTGAACGCCTCCCGGAAGTTCGAGGTGCCGATCTTGTAGAAGAGAAGCGCGGGGAGCAGGAGGTAATAGACGAGCCGGTTCGCCGTGTCGATGAAGGACTCCTCGATGAACCGGAACCGGCGTGCGGCGGCGCCGATGGCGATCACGAGGAACACCGGAAGAACCGCGTGCAGGATATCCATGGCCCCCCCACCGCCGAAGAAAAAGGGCGACCCCCGGGAAGGGACCGCCCGCCCGTGCTATCCCGGGGGCGAAAGCGCATCCCCCCGGGGGTAACTCCTTGCCCTACTTCCCCTTCAGACCCCGTTCCGCGACGAGGTCGTCGATGATCTGCGATGTCACTTGCCGTGCGAGGATACGAGGTAGTCGAGAATCCTGGCTGCCTCCTCGTCGGAGATCCAGTCCGCCTTCTTCTCCTGCATCTCCTTGAGGATCGAATTCCAATTCTCCTTGGTCTCGGTGCGGGTCGTGGCCCGGTCGAGGCCGTGGCAGACGCTGCACTTCTGCTCGAAGAGGGCTTTCCCCTCACCCTTGTCGGCCACCGCGGGGGCCGTGGTCGAGGCCGCAGGTGCAGGTTTCGGTTCCTCCTTCTTGGCGCACCCGGAGACGACGGCAATCATCAGCAGGATGACGGGGACGGAAAGAACGGCCCGCAAGCCCATGGGAACAACCTCCTCCTCAAGGATGGGATGGCTTCCATCTTACTCCCCGGGGTGCGGTGACTCAACCGAAATTGGGGCGGGAAGGGGTTGTCTGCTATGATTGAAGGGACAGCGACCACGAAAAGGAAACGCCATCATGATCCTTGTCCGCATGCCGCAGAAGAAGAAGGAGCTTACGCTCCCGGGCCCGAAGAGGGTCCTGGACATCCTGGCCGCCGCCGGCGTCCGTCCCACCACGGTCCTCGTGACGCAGGGGACGAGGCTGCTCACCAAGGACCAGCGCGTGGAGGACGGCGAAACCGTGGACATCATCTCCGTCGTTTCCGGGGGGTAGCCGGTGAAGTGCAAGCGATGCAGGAAGGCCGCGGCCGCGGTCGACCTGCCCAGCCACCATTCCGCCTTCTGCCCCGACTGCTTCTTCGTCTTCTTCCGCCGGCAGGTCGAGGAGGGGATCCGGAAGTTCTCCCTCCTCGAGCCGCGCGACCGGGTGCTCGTCTGCGTTTCCGGGGGCAAGGACAGCCTCGTCCTCTGGGACATTCTCATGGAACTCGGGTACGACACGGAGGGGCTCTACATCGATCTCGGGATCGAGGGATATTCGGACCGGTCGGGAGAGAAGATCGCCGCCTTCGCCGCATCCCGGGGAAAGGAACCCATCGTCGTGGACCTGCGCCGGGAAGGGGTGCCGATCCCCGAAGCGGCGAAACGGAGTCGGAAGGAGGAGTGCTCCGTCTGCGGAACGGTGAAGCGGTACTTCTTCAACCGGGTCGCGGCTACCCGGGGATTCACCGTGGTCGCGACCGGCCACAACCTCGACGACGAGGCGGCCAGGCTCCTGGGGAACCTGCTGCACTGGCACGGGGAACACCTCGAACGGCAGCATCCCCTCCTCCCCGGGGAGGGCGAGGGACTGGTGCGCAAAGTCAAACCGCTGTGGCGGGTCAGCGAGATGGAGACGGCGGCGTACGGGTTCCTCAAAGGGATCGACTATGTGACGGAGGAGTGCCCCATGAGCGAGGACGCCACCTCCCTCGTCTACAAGGAGGCCCTCTCCCTGCTCGAGGAGAAGATGCCCGGGACCCGGAGCAGGCTCTACATGGGTTTCCTCACCAAAAAGGGGACGTTCTTAAACTTTTTAACGAGCGCGGAGATCAACGGAGCACCCCTCTCCCCCGCAGAGCCTTCGGGGAAGTGCGCCGTCTGCGGTGCGCCGACATACGCGGAGACGTGCGGCTTCTGCCGGTTGAAGGAAAAAGTGGGGAGAGGAGCAGTGCGCTGATGGAGGGCAGGAAACCGGGGGGGGCGCTTCGCGCGGGGGAAGAGGTGATCCTCGTCGACCCGAAGGGGGAGGAACGCATGATGACCCTTTCCCCCGGGAAGCCCTTCGGTACCCACAAGGGGAACATCCTTCACGACGACATCATCGGCAANNCAGATCATCTATCCGAAGGACATCGGCCCCATCCTCCTGTGGGCGGACGTCTTCCCGGGGGCCACCATCGTCGAGGCGGGGATCGGCTGGGGTGCGCTCGCGATCAAGCTGCTCGAGGCGATAGGCCCCTCGGGCCGCCTCGTTTCGTACGAGGTGCGGGAGGACTTTGCAGAAAGCGGCG
>DOTC01000224.1 GCA_003513855.1 Deltaproteobacteria bacterium
TTGATGTACGGGTCGAGCTTGAGCATCGTGATCCGGAGTCCCCTCGCCTCCAGGAGGGCCCCGATGGAGGCGGCGGCGAGTCCCTTCCCCAGGGAGGAGACCACCCCCCCCGTCACGAAGATGTACTTCGGCTTCACCGTCTTTTCCGGGCGCATATCCTCTGCTCCACCGCACGGAGATCCTCGGGGGTGTCCACGCCCACCGAGTCGAATGCCACGTCCACCACGCGAATCTTCCCGCCGCTCTGGAGGACGCGGAGCTGCTCCAGGCGTTCCGCCTCCTCCAGCGCGCTCTGGGGAAGGCCGGAAAGGCGGAGCAGGAAGTCCCTCCGGTATCCGTAGATCCCGAGGTGCTTCCGGTACCTGCCGGACCCGGCATCCCGGTAATGGGGGATGGGAGCCCGGGAAAAGTAGAGGGCGTCTCCGCGGTCGTCGACCACCACCTTGACCACGGAGGGCAGAAAGAACTCCTTCGGGTCCTCCCGGAGGACGGCGGCCGTCGCCATCGGGACCGCCGGGTCCGCAAGGAGGGGGCCGGCTACGGCATCGATCACCGACGGGTCCATCATCGGCTCGTCGCCCTGCAGGTTGATGACGATCTGCTCGGCAAGCCCCCGCGCCGCCTCGGCCACGCGGTCCGTCCCCGAGGCGCATCCGGCGGACGTCATGATCGCCTCCCCGCCGAATCCACGCACGGCGCCCGCGATCCGCTCATCGTCGGTGGCCACGATCACGCGTGTCGCACACCTCGATTCCCTCGCGTTTTCCCAAACATACCATATCATCGGGCGACCGTCTATTTGGGCAAGGGGCTTCCCCGGGAGGCGGCTTGCGCCGTACCTCGCCGGGATGATCACCGCGACGCCGGGGGGGGACGCACTCACGGGAACAGGGGGGCCGCCCGGAGACCCTCGTCCTCCGGGAAACCCATCATCAGGTTGAAGCACTGGACGGCGGCCCCCGATGCGCCCTTTCCCAGGTTGTCGATCGCGGAGACGACGATCACGCGACGGCTTTCCCGGTCGAACCGAAAGGCGATGTCGCAGAAGTTGCTCCCCGAGACGTCCTTCGTCGAGGGCAAGACCCCCTGCGGACAGAGGCGGACGAACGGCTCCTTCCCGTAATGCCTCCGGAAGGCGTTCTCCAGGTCCTTCCCCGCAACCTTCGCCCCCGCCTTCGCGTAGCAGGTCGCCAGAATCCCCCGCACCATCGGGAGGAGATGCGGGACGAAGGTGACGGTCACGTTCCTCCCGGCGGCGAGCGTGAGCTCCTGATCCATCTCCGGGTTGTGCCTGTGCCGGGGGAGTCCGTACGGGCGCACCCCTCCCTCCACCTCCGGGTAGTGGAAGCCGAGGGCCGGCCCCCTCCCGCCGCCCGAGACCCCGGTTTTGCAGTCGGCCACGATTCCCTTCGCCTCGATCAGCCCTTCCGCAAGCAGCGGGTAGAGAGCGAGGATCACCGCCGTGGGGAAGCATCCGGGGACCGCGGCCAGCCGGGTCTTCCGGAGAGCGTCCCGGTGGACTTCCGGGAGCCCGTAAACCGCCTGCCCGCAAAGGGCCGGGTTCGCGTGCCGGACTCCGTAGACGGACTCGTACAGCGGAACGCTCCGGAAGCGGAAGTCGGCCGACAGGTCGATGACCCGGACCCCGCGGGGGAGGATCTCCCCGGCCACGGAGGCGGAAACCGTGTGCGGGAGGGCAAGAAAAACCGCATCCGCGTCGCCGGGGCGCAACTGCCCCATCCTGCGGAAGGCGACCTTCGGCAGCCTTCCGCGGAAAGGAGCGAACACCTGGTCGACCGTCCGGTCCGCATACCGCTCGGAGGTCAGCACCGTGATCTTCGCCCTGGGGTGCGACAGCAGCAGACGGACAAGTTCGAACCCGGTGTACCCCGTCGCCCCGTAAATGGCCACCCTGGTCATGGGAACCGCCTTCCCGGTCATGGAATCGTCTCTCCTTTGCGCGGCCTTCCCCGCCCCCGCCCGCGGGGCCCGGAGGGACCCGCTGAAACGAAAAAGGGGAAGGCGCCACCGGCCTTCCCCTTTCGAACCTGCCCGCGGGGCAAAAAGCCCTTCGCGCTCACCGCTTGGAGAACTGGAACCGTTTCCGCGCCCCCGGCCGACCGTATTTTTTCCGCTCCTTGACGCGGGCGTCCCTCGTCAGGTAGCCTGCCCGCTTCAGCATCGACCGAAGCTCGGGGTTGTCGACCTGGAGCGCCTTGGCGATTCCGTATTTGAGCGAGTCGGCCTGGGACGCAGGCCCGCCGCCCGTGACATTGACCTCCACGTCCACGCTCTGCCGCTTCCCCGTGAGAACCAGCGGCTGCACGGCGGCAGCCCGCAGGGCGAGCACGGGGAAATACTCCTCGAAGTCGCGGCCGTTCACGAGAATGCGTCCGCTGCCCGGCGTCACGTACACCCGCGCAATGGAGGTTTTCCGTTTCCCTGTTGCGTAGACCTTCGTCTGTGCCATGCGGCTACACCCTCTCCTGTTCGTTCACGGCCAGCGGCCTCGGCTTCTGGGCCCGGTGGGGATGGTCCGGACCGGCGTAGACCTTGAGCTTCGTGAACAGCCGGTCCCCGAGCCTGCTCTTCGGAAGCATCCCGCGCACCGCCCACTCGATGAGGCGTTCGGGGTGCTTCGAGGCGATCACCTTTCCCGCCGTGGTCTCCTTCAGGCCGCCGATGTATCCCGTGTGCCGGTAGTACGTCTTGTCGGTCATCTTGTTGCCGGTGAGCCTCACCTTCTCCGCGTTGACGACGATCACGAAATCGCCGATGTCCGCGTTGGGCGTGAACGACGGCTTGTGCTTTCCGCGCAGGACCGACGCCACCCGGGTCGCAAGCCGGCCGAGCACCTGGTTCTCCGCATCCACCACGTGCCATTCCTGGCTTGCGTCCTCTTTCGTGAAAAACTCCGTGCTCTTCATCGGTGCAAACCTTTCTCTTCAAAATCAAAGGAGATATTTAACCTCACCCGGCCCCCAGCGTCAAGAGAAAAAGCCGATCTCCGGGCTACCCCCCGCCGGACCCGGCCTCCCGGGGATCTCCGTACGCCACCTCCCACAGGAACAGCCCGTGGGGAGGAGCGTTGGGCCCGGCGAGCGTCCGGTCCCGCAACCCCAGAAGGTCGCGCACCCGGTCCGGCGGGTTCTTCCCCCTGCCGATATCCACCAGTGTCCCCACGACGTTGCGCACCATGTGCCTCAGGAATCCGCTGCCTGCGACCCTCACGGAATGAAGGCCCGCAATGGCCTCCGCCTCGATGCCGGCGCGGAAGACCTCGCGGACTGTCGTTCTCGCCGTGCACCCCTGTCCCCGGAAGGAGGAAAAGTCGTGCCTCCCCACGATGTGCGCCAGGCCTTTCCGCATCGAGCGGAGATCGATGGGCCCGTCGAGGTGCCAGGCGTAGCGCGCCAGGAAGGGGGAGGCGACGGGGGCGATGTAGAGGAAGTACCGGTATTCCTTGGACTTCGCGCCGCGGAGTGCGTCGAAGGACGGGGGGACCTCCTCGGCGGAGAGGAACCGGATGTCCGCAGGCAGGAGGGCGTTTCCCCCGCGGACGATCGTTCCGGGGGATCGCCTCCCGGAATCGGCGAAATCGATCACCTGCTCCCGCGCATGCACTCCCGCGTCGGTGCGGCCGGCCGCCCGGACGCGGACCGGCTCCTGGAGAAGCCTCCCCAGAGCATCCTCCATCACCGACTGGATGGTGACCCCGTTCGGCTGGAGCTGGAACCCGCTGTACGCGGTCCCGTCGTACGCGATCGTCAGTTTCAC
>DOTC01000133.1 GCA_003513855.1 Deltaproteobacteria bacterium
CGTCAGCCCGGTGCTCCCGATCACGATCGGCCTCCCCGCGGCTGCGGCCTCTCCGGCGTGCCTGACGGACGAGCCCGCATGGGTAAAGTCGATCGCCACGTCCGCCCGGGCGATCGCCGAGGGAAAATCGCTCGTGACGACGACCCCCGACGCTCCCGCTCCCACGGCTTCCATGGCATCCTGCCCCAGCAGGGAGTGCCCCGGGGTTTCCACCGCTCCGGAGAGGAGCAGGCCGTGGGGGCGCTCCTGCAGAACTCCCAGGATCGCCCGTCCCATCCTTCCCATCGCCCCGCAAACGACGACGTTCGCCATGTCGTCCTCCCCCGGAGCCTTCAGGCGAGCTTCATCTCGGAAAGGACCCGGGCGAGCGCTTTCCGGTTCGCATCGGCCATGGGGGAGAGGGGAAGCCGGAACTCCTCCCGGATCCTTCCCATCATCGCCAGGGCCGTCTTCGCCGGAATCGGATTGGTCTCGAGGAACAGAGCGTGGAACAGCGGCCACAGCTGGTAATGGATATCCCTCGCCCGGGAGATCTCGCCGATGATGTAGGTGTCGTACAACTCCGCCATCAGCCGGGGGGCCACGTTCGACGTCACGGAGATCACCCCCTTCGCACCCAGCGCCATCATCGGGAAGAACAGGGCGTCATCCCCCGAGAGGACGCAGAACTTCCTGGGCGTCATGCGGATGATGTCGCACACCTGGTTCAGATTGCCCGAAGCCTCCTTCACCCCGACGATGTTCGGAACCTCGGCCAGCCGGGCCACGGTCTGGGCCGCCATGTTGACGCCGGTCCTTCCCGGCACGTTGTAGAGGATGATCGGGATGTCGGCCGCCCCGGCAACGGCGCGGAAGTGCCGGAGAAGCCCGTCCTGCGTCGGCTTGTTGTAGTACGGCGTGATGACGAGCGCGGCGCTTGCCCCCGCCCGTTTCGCGTACCGGGTGAGGGCGATCGCCTCCTTCGTGTTGTTGGATCCGGTTCCGGCGATCACGGGAACGCGCCCACCCACGGCGTCGAGCACAAGATCGATGACGCGCTCGTGCTCGTCGAAGGACAGCGTCGCCGACTCCCCCGTCGTCCCGCACGGGACGATCCCGTCGGTGCCGCTGTCGATCTGGAACTTCACGAGTTTCTTCATTGCGCCCCTGTCCAGTTTCCCGTCCCGGAACGGTGTTACCGTCGCGACAATGGCCCCGTAAAACATCGTCTCCCCCCCTTTAGTACCGGTAGGCTTCCCCGGTGAGCACCCCGTCGCAGGTCCACGAGGTGTCCCCTTCCAGGTAAACGTCGCCGAATTCCCTCTCTCCCGGTTCGAAGTGAATCAGGAGTTCCTCCCCTCCCCTCGTGCGGACGGTCACCGGGGGACGGGCAAATCCATGGACGGCCGAGAGGATGCCGCAGGCCACAGCGCCCGTTCCGCAGGCGAGCGTTTCCCCCTCCACGCCCCGCTCGTAGGTGCGTGCCCATACCACGCCGTTGCGGACCTGCGCGAAATTCACGTTGGTGCCCCGCGGCGCGAACGCGCGGTGCGTGCGGATTCCCCGCCCGATGCCGATGAGATCGACCCGTTCGATCCCGGGAACGAACAGCACGACGTGCGGCACGCCCGTGTTGAGGAAGGAGTACCGAACCCTCTTCCCGCGGAGCGTGAGCGTCCTGTCCGTCGCAAGACCGCTCGGGGGCGTCATCTGAAGCTTGACCCGTCGGCCCGCAACCTCGGCGCGGATGATCCCCGCCAGCGTCTCGAACGTCATCGACCGCCCCGCGATCCTGCGCTCGGACGCGTACCGCCCGGCGCAGCGCCCCCCGTTCCCGCACATTTCCGCCACGGAACCGTCCGCGTTGAAGAAGTTCCACCGGAAATCGGCTCTGCGGGACCGCTCGAGGAAGATGATCCCGTCGGCTCCGATCGACCGGGACCTGTCGCACACTTTCCCGGCGAACTGCGGAAGGTCGATCCCCTTCATGATGCCGCTGCGATTGTCGACCAGAAGGAAGTCGTTGCCGCTGCCGTTCAATTTGGAAAAGGGAATTCCCTTTTTCACGTCCGTTCCGCCCCTGACCATGTTCCGTTATGGTAGCAGATTGGCCTTTCCCATTCCAACATCGCCTGCGGATCATCCCGCGGCCGGGTCCTACCGGCTCCCTCTCCGCCGGGCAAGAAACGACGCGGTCCGCTCGGGCCGGGTCAGGTCCCGGATCGACTCCCGCTCCCGCACCACCTCGAAGCGGGATCCGGAGACCATCACTTCCGCGGAGCGGGGCCGCGAGTTGTACGTCGAGGACATCGAAAACCCGTATGCGCCGGCGCTCATCACCGCGGCCAGGTCTCCCGTCACGAAGGCGGGCAGTTCCCGGTCCCTCGCGAGGAAATCCCCCGATTCGCAGATGGGCCCCACCACGTCCGCCACCACCTTCCGCCTCGAGCGGGCCGTCACCGGTTCGATGGCGTGGAACGACCCGTAGAGCGACGGCCGCGCCAGGTCGTTCATCGCCGCGTCGACGATGAAAAACTGCTTCTTCTTCCCTTTCCCTCCCGCCTCCTGGGAGGGCTTGGTGTAAAGCATGCGCGTCAGCAGGACCCCGGCGTTGCCCACGAGGACCCGCCCCGGCTCGAGGATGATCGTGACGGGAAGGCCCCGGAATGCGCCCGCGATGGCGTCCGCGTACTGCTGCGGATCCGGCGGGATCTCGTCCTGGTAGGTGATCCCGAGCCCCCCCCCGATATCGACGAAGCGGATGTCGAGACCCTTCCGCATCAGGCGGTCGACCAGCGCCCGGACCCGTCCGGCCGCGTCCAGGAAGGGGGAGATCTCCGTGAGCTGGGAGCCGATGTGGCAGTCCACCCCGACGANNTGCCGGAGGGCCTCCACGATCTCCCACTCCATCTTTCCGACACCGGAGTAGACGATCTTCGAGGGGGGCGCCCCCGCCGCGATCGCGCGGGAGAGCTCTCCCCCGGACACGATATCCACCCCGCTTCCGAGATTCGTGAAGGTCCGGATGATGGAGCCGTTCGGGTTCGCCTTCATGGAGTAGCAGATGATGTGCGGGATGCCGGNNTGCATCGGTTCACCTCGTCTGGAATCGAACGTGGGCCGGAGAGATCTTTCCCCACCGGGGCTCGGGCTTCGCCTTGCGCCCGCACGCGGCCAGCAGAGACAGGGCGAGGAGGAGCAGGACAAGGACGCAGCGGGCCCGGGAGGCCCCCTTCCGGCCGTTCATCGTTTTTTCAGCGCCTCCAGGCGGCTCTTCACTCTCCGAGGTCCGGTCCCGCCGCGCACGTTGCGCATCCGGAGGGAGTTCGTGAGAGACACGAAATTGCCCACGTCCTCCCCGATCCGCGGGGAGAAGGAGCGGAACTCCTTCAGGCTCAGGTCCTTGAGCCGCTTCCCGCTCTTCTCGCAGTAGCGGACGATCTTTCCGGTGATCTCGTGGGCTTTCCGGAACGGGACCCCCTTCCGCGCGAGGTAGTCCGCAAGGTCCGTGGCGGTGAGGAACCCGTCGTCGCAGGCCCCCCGCATCCGCTCCTCGTTCACCGACATCCCCCGGATCAAAAGCGCCGCCCCGATCAGGGACTCCTTGACCGTCCGCGCCGAGTCGAAGACCGGCTCCTTGTCTTCCTGCATGTCCCGGTTGTAGGCGAGGGGAAGCCCCTTCATCACGGTGAGCAGGTTCATGAGGTTTCCGTACGCCCGGCCCGCCTTCCCCCGGATGAGTTCGGGGACGTCCGGGTTCTTCTTCTGCGGCATGATGCTGCTCCCGGTGCACAGCGCATCGGGCAGGGAGATAAACCCGAACTCGGCCGAGGACCAGTAGACCATCTCCTCGGAAAACCGGGACAGGTGCATCATGGTCACCGCGCAGGCGTAAAGGAAGTCCGCGGCGAAGTCGCGGTCGGATACGGCGTCGATGCTGTTCTCGCACACCCCCTCCATCCCGAGTTCCGCCGCGACGGACTCCCGGTCGACCGGAAAGGTCGTTCCCGCGAGCGCCCCCGCCCCGAGAGGGGAGACGTTCGCCCTCCGGCGGGCTTCCCGGAAACGGTCCTGGTCCCTCGTGAGCATCTCGTGATAGGCGAGCAGGTGGTGGGAAAAGAGGACCGGCTGGGCCCGTTGCACGTGGGTGTACCCCGGCACCACGACGCCGAAGAACTCCTCCGCGCGCGCAAGGATCGCCTCCTTGACGTTCCCCATGATCGCGAGGATGTCGTCGATCGATTCGCGCAGGAACAGGCGAAGGTCCAGCGCCACCTGGTCGTTCCGGCTCCTCCCGGTGTGAAGCATCCCCCCGGTCTTCCCCAGCTTCCGGATGAGGAACTGCTCCACCGCCATGTGGATGTCTTCCTGGGAGGGATCGAAGGAGAGCTTGCCCGACTCGATCTCCTCCCGGATGGCCGTCAGGGCGGC